>NZ_JBPVWS010000019.1:0-78017 GCF_053470365.1 Stutzerimonas tianxiuensis
CCTCCCAGTCACCAGCGTGGCCACCACAGCCAAGCTGGTTGCGCTTGCGCGCAACGCGCCATGCCTGGCGCACCAAAGAGAAACGCCGCCCGGTGGGCGGCGTCATCGTCCGTGCATGCACGGCTGTCAGAGCACCAGGTTGGGCAACCAGAGTGAGATTGCGGGGATGTAGGTTACTGCAAGCAACACCATGAACAGCGCGACGTAGAAAGGCAGCAGCGCCTTAACCGTATTCTCGATGGTGACCTTGCCGATCGCCGCGCCGACAAAGAGCACCGCGCCTACCGGTGGCGTGATCAGCCCGATGCCGAGGTTCACCAGCATGATCATGCCGAAGTGCACCGGATCGACACCAATGCCCATGATTACCGGCATCAAAATCGGCGTAAGGATCAGAATCAGCGGCGCCATGTCCATCAGTGTGCCGAGCACCAGCAACATCATGTTGATGCACATGAGGATCACGTAGCGATTATCCGACAGGGTCAGGAACATCGTGGTGATCTTCGACGGGATCTGCATCAACGTCATGATGTAGCCGAAGCTCGCGGCGAAGGCGATCAGAATCATGACCACCGAGAGGGTACGAACGGTGCGGTGCAGCAGCTTTGGCAGCTCGCGCCATTTGTAATCGCGGTAGATGAACATGGTGACGAAGAAGGCCCACACCACGGCGATAGATGCCGACTCAGTCGCGGTAAACACACCGGACAGAATACCGCCGAGAATGATGACCATGGTCATCAGGCCCCACAGCGCTTCAACACAGATCTTCAATGCCTGCTTGAGTGGGACGACCTCGCCCTTGGGGTAGTTGCGAACCCGAGCAAAGATCAGGCACATGGTCATCATCACCGCGCTGAGCAGCAGACCGGGGCCGATACCTGCGATGAACAGTGACGAGATCGAGACGGTGCCACCAGCAGCCAGCGAATACAGAACCGAGTTATGGCTGGGTGGCGTCAGCAGCGCCTGGACCGAACCACTGACCGTAACAGCCGTGGAAAACTCGCGAGGGTAGCCTTTCTTCTCCATCTCCGGGATCAGCACCGAACCTACCGAAGCAGTGTCTGCCAATGATGATCCGGAGATTGCGCCGAAAAAGGTCGACGCCATGATGTTTACCAGGGACAGGCCGCCGCGCACGAAGCCGACCAGCACCGCGGCAAACGCCACCAGTCGGCGAGACATGCCACCCTCGGCCATGATCGCACCGGCCAACACAAAGAAGGGGATAGCGAGTAGCGAGAACTTGTTAACGCCCCCGGCGACCTGAATCATCACCGCATCGAACGGAATGTCGATCCACCAGGCGCCAATCAGCGCTGACATGCCCAGGGCGTATGCGACTGGCATGCGCAGAAGAAAAAGTACGGCAAAGCTGCCGAGTAGAATCAGCGCGTCCATTTACGCGGCCTCCTTGCTGTCTTCGACCAGCTCGTAGTTGACCGCACGCCGATGGCTCTGGTCGCCGAAGATAATGCGTTCGATGACAAACAGCAGCGTGATAGCGCCGCCGATTGGGATCGGGGAATAGGTGATACCCACACGAAGTGTCGGCAGCGTGCTCATGAACTGATTCCAGGTCGCAGCGCACAGCTTGATGCCCCAGATCGTCATGAACAGGCAGATGATGCCCATCAGAATCTGCACCAGCAGCTCGACGTGGCGGTGCAGGAACTGGGGCAGGCGGTCGGTGAACATGGTCACCGCCATATGCGCACCGGCTCGATAGCTCGCCGCTGCACCGAGAAAGGTAAAGATCACCATCAGCAGGATGGCTACGGGTTCAGGCCAGCCGCCGCCAGAGCCCAGCACGTAGCGCGCGAATATCCCCCAGGGGATGATCATGGACATGACCACGATGGCCAGCCCCGCGACCCAAACACAGGTCATGTAGATCGCGTCGTTGACGCGCAGCAGCGTGTTTTTCATCAGACTTCACCACAGGCGCGGCGGCGAGCGAGGCCCGTCGCCGCGAGTTTTTTCGGAGAGAACGAATTACTGAACGGCTTCGATACGCTTGATCAGCTCGGCGTAAGGTGCGCCGTACTTCTCGCGAACCGGGGCGGTGGCATCGTAGAAGGGCTTCTTGTCAACTTCGATGAAGGTGACGCCTTCTTCCTTGAGCTTCGCTTCGCTGCTGGCGGTCTTCTCATCCCACAGCTTGCGCTCTTCCATCTGCGCTTCCTTGGCGTACTTCTTGACGATTTCCTGCTGCTCCGGGGTGAGCTTGTTCCAGGTGGTCTTGGAGATCACGATCGGCTCAGGAAGGATTAGGTGACCGGTCAGCGAGTAGTTTTTAGCAGCGCGGAAGTGGTTGTGCTCAAGCATGGTTGGCGGGTTGTTCTCGGCGCCATCGACCACACCGGTCTGCAGGGCACTGAAGATTTCACCGGTGTTCATCGCCACACCTTGAGCGCCCATGGCGTTCAGCGTATCGATGAACAGTGGGTTACCCATCACACGGATTTTCATGCCCTTGAGATCTTCAAGGTTGCGCACCGGCTCCTTGGTGTAGAGGTTGCGAACGCCACCGTCCATCCATGCCAGGCCCACCATGTTGAAATCGGAGTTGGTGATCTTGTCGAGGATTTCCTGGCCGATCTCACCGTCGATCACTTTGCGCATGTGTTCGTGATCGCGAAACACGAAGGGCATATTGAAGGCGTTCACGTCCGGTACGACCGGGCCGAGGGTGCCCAAGCTAACCCGGGTCATCTGCACCGCGCCGAGCTGGACCTGCTCAACAACTTCTTTTTCAGAGCCCAGTACACCACCTGAGAACATGCGGAACTTGAGCTCACCGTCGGTGGCTTCTTCAATCTTCTTGCCCATGTTTTCCTGAGCCACAACAGTCGGGTAACCGGCGGGGTGGATCTCAGCAATCTTCAGCGTCATTTCCGCGTAGGCGGTGGTCGACAGGCAGAAGGCCAGGGGAAGTGCAGCGATGAGCAACTTGCGTTTGAAGTTCATGTGAATCTCCGTTTTGTTTTTGTTGGTATGCAGTGTTGCGAGCGACAAGGCAGGACACTGCGTGCCTGTCCTTGGTGGTGAAGCGTTAGCGGTAGCGGGGCTCCTCCAGTCCGGCAACGCCGGGTTGCAGGGCGAATACACCACCCGCCAACGGCTGATCGGTTAGATCACCGCCCGGGCGAATGGATGTGACAAATAGGGTGTCCAGGCCGGAGCCGCCAAAGGCGCACATCGCTGGCTTCTTCACCGGCACCTGGAGCGAGCGATCGAGGCGTCCATCCGGGGTGAAACGATGAACGAGGCCGGCATCGTTGCCGCAGATCCAGTAGCAGCCATCGACATCCACCGCTGCGCCATCAGGGCGGCCTGGATGCTGGTTCATGTCGACGAACAGGCGGCGGTTGCTCGGCGTGCCGCTGTCGATGTCGTAATCGAAGGCCCATATGCGTTGAACGCTGGGGTGGGAGTCGGACAGGTACATGGTGCGGCCGTCGGGGCTGAAACCCAGCCCGTTGGGTACGATGAAATCCTGCAGATGAGCCTTGAGCGACTCGCTGTCAGCCGAGCCGTCGAGTCGGTACAGCGCGCCGGCCGGAGTGCCCGCGGCCATATCCATGACCATGGTGCCGGCCCAGAAGCGCCCCTGGCGGTCGCAGCGCCCGTCGTTGAATCTCATGTTGCCTGCGCCATGCTGAACGCCAGCAAGCCGGGTAGTGCTGAGTGTGCCGTCGTTCTGCGGAACCACATCGAAGATGCCGTCTTCCATGCCGGCTACCCAACGGTTCGCGTCACCTTCGCGGCGAGCGATACAGGCGATCATCTGGTCACCCGTCCAGCGTGTCACGGAGGCATCCGAAGCATTCCAGCGCAGCAGCTGCTTGTTGGGTATGTCGACCCAATACAGCGCCTGCTCCGAAGCTACCCAGACCGGGCTTTCGCCCGTTGCGTTCTGTGCGTCGACTATCAGTTCTGCTGAGTTTGCCATGGCGATTCTCTTGTTGTTTTCGCGGCGTGGCGGAATCAGTCTTCGAATGGGCCTGCTTCGCAGAAGGCGCCACCCTGATAGATCAGAGCTGGATCATTAGGCGCGTAGGGCGGTTGCTGTTCGATCTTTTCGCGAAACATTTCCGACGTGTCCTGAGGCTCGAAGCCCAGGTGCGCGGCCATGTGGTTGTCCCACCACGCGTCACGGTTCGCCGAAGCGCCATAGACGACGGTGTGCTTCACGTCCGGGGTAAACAGTGACCGCTCGATCAGATTGGTCAGGTCGCGATAGCTGAGGTAGGTCGCCATCATTCGGCGGTTCAGCGGCTCGGGGAACGAAGAGCCGATGCGGATGCTGACGGTCTCGATGCCGTAGCGATCGTAATAGAAGCTTGCCATGTCCTCGCCGTAGGATTTGGACAGGCCGTAATAGCTGTCAGGGCGGCGTGGAGCGCTGGCGTCGATTGTCTCGGTCTGTTTGTGAAAACCGATGACGTGATTGGAGCTAGCAAAAATCACACGCTTGATGCCGTGCTTGCGTGCCGCTTCGTAGATATGGAATACGCCGCGAATGTTGCCTTCGAGGATTTCCTCGAAAGGGCGCTCTACCGAGACACCACCGAAATGCGCGATTGCATCGACACCTTCGCAAAGGGTGTGCACAGCGGCTTTGTCGGCAAGATTGCATTGCACGACTTCTTCATGTTCGCCGGCCGCAGGGTCCATGGGGGCGATATCGGAGAGGCGGATAATCTTGGCGTAAGGGCGAAGCGTTTCACGTAGCACCTTGCCCAGTCCTCCTGCAGCGCCAGTCAGCAGGAGGCGATTGAAGGGTGTGGGAGCGGTCGTCGTGTTTGTCATTGAGGTCTGCCCGTCGCTTATTATTTTTGGTGTCATCTGTTGTCGGATGACTTGCCTCGATTATTTCCGCCAGCCCGCGCTGTTGTCAACCTGCTTGCTCGAACTTGTTGATGCGCTGACAGCACCTGCCGAGCTGCCACCTACCTATCGAAAAGGCCTCTCAATGCCTCGCAGCTTCTGGCTTTGAGTGGTCCCTGATTTACTCAGAACACAAAAGTAGCGAGCAATTTGATGCAATCACATACCACTAAAGTCGAGTATCCGATCCGGGCACAGCTTGGCGAACAAACACGCTCCGATACTGCTGGTTGTATGATGACATTGCTGCGAGTCGCGCTGCGACTTGGCTAACCTGAGCGAGGATAACAATGACAATTCAGGCCAATGGTGAACGGGCAGGGGACTGCATCTGCTGGATAAAACTCAGGCTGGTGACGCTCCCCCTGCGTACAGCCGTCAGCGACGCAAAGGTATTGACTGGACGACAGAAACCACTCGAATCAGTCAGTTTGTTGTTTGCGGAAATTCAGACCAGTCAGGGTCACAGCGGGCTCGGTTTCACTTACAGCCTGCGCACGGGTGGCCCGGCGCAATATGCCCATGTTCAGGAAATAGCGCCGCTGCTGCTCGGGGAAGACCCGAACGACATTGCACGGCTCTGGAGCAAGTTGATCTGGGCCAGCGCGTCGGTCGGCCGCGGTGGGGTTGCGGCGCAGGCGATTGCGGCTATCGACACGGCGCTCTGGGATCTGAAAGCACGCCGTGCCGCGCTGCCGCTATCCAAATTGCTTGGCGCGCACCGCAGCGCGGTTCCTTGTTACAACACCTCGGGGGGTTACCTGCAGGCCTCCATCGAGGAGGTGCTCGATAAAGCCACCCAGTCACGAGAGCGCGGCATTGGTGGCATAAAGATGAAGGTCGGCCAACCGAGCCGGCGACTTGATCTGCAACGCGTGGAGGCCTTGCGCAAGCATCTCGGCGATGAAGTGCCGCTGATGGTAGACGTCAACCAGCAATGGGACCGCATCACTGCACTGCGTATGGGGCGCGAGCTGGAGCAGTACCGGCTTGAGTGGCTCGAGGAGCCGCTGGAAGCGCACGACGTTGCCGGCCACGCCGCCCTGGCTGCACAACTGGATACGCCAATCGGCACCGGCGAAATGCTCACCAGCGCCACCGAAGCGCTGGGTTATGTTGACACCGGTGCTGTGGACGTGATCATGCACGACGCCCCTCGCTTGGGAGGCATCACGCCGTTTCTCAAGGTGGCACATGCGGCCGAGCAGCGCGGCATGATCATGGCGCCACACTTCGTCATGGAGATTCACCTGCATCTGGCAGCAGCCTACGAGCATCAGACGTGGGTCGAGCACTTCGAATGGCTGGAGCCAGCCTTCAACGAACGCCTCGAGATACGCGACGGGCAGATGATCGTCCCGGACCGCCCAGGCTTGGGGCTGAGCCTGAGCGACCAGATTGCAGGCTGGACGCAAGCCCAAGTGGAGTTCGGCAAGCGCGCCTGAATGAAAGACCGCGCTCTAGGGCGCGGTCTCGATCCTCTGTTACAGCTCCCAGCCTGTCAGCGCAGGCTGGGCACGCCTGATCAGGATTCCTGCAGCCTGCCTGCAGTGCCTTTGCGACTACGCAGCGCGCTGAACAGGTGCCAGGCCACCGAAGCCAGCGCCAGGAACAGGAACACAGCAGAGATGGGATTGGTGAGAAAGCCCATGAAGCTCCCGTCTGACAACATCAAGCCACGCCGCAGATTCGTTTCAGCCATGGGGCCGAGGATGAAGCCGATGATGAACGGCGCCGCGGGCATGCCAGCCTTGACGAAGCCGTAGCCGATCAGGCCGAACAAGAGAATGGTCCAGACATCGAACACCCGACTGCTCAGACCGAACGCACCCACGACGCACAGCACCAGGATGATCGGCAGCAGGATGTGCTTGGGCACGGCCAGCAGCTTGATGAAGATGCGCAGTCCATAGAATTCCAGAACCAGCATCATCACCGAGGCGAGGATCAGCGCCGCGAAAATGGTGTACACCAACGCGCCCTGGCTGATGAACAGCAGCGGCCCAGGCTGGATGCCGTGGATCATGAAGCCGCCAAGGAGAATCGCGGTCACGGTGTCGCCAGGAATGCCGAGGGTCATCAGCGGGATCATGGCGCTGCCGATGCCTGCGTTGTTGGCGGTTTCGCTGGCCACTACGCCGTCTACGGCACCCTTGCCGAATTGCTCGGGATGCTTGGAGCGCTTCTTGGCAATGATGTAGGACACGATGTTCGACGTGCCGGCACCGATGCCTGGGAGGATGCCAATCCCGATACCGATCAGCGCAGAGCGAAACGCGTTGGGGATCTGCCCAAAGAACTCCTTGAGCGAGAAACCAAAGCCTTTCACACCTTTCATGCTGACCGAGGCGATCTTGCTTTTGTGTGCCGCTCTGCCGGTCTCGGCGATCTTGATTACTTCCGCCACGGCAAACATGCCGATCATCACCGTCAACATCGCAAATCCACCGTTGAGGTTCGGCGAATCGAATGTGAAGCGGCGGATGGCGTCCACCGGGGCGATGCCCACGGTCGAGAACGCAAAGCCAAGCGTGCCGGCATAGATGCCTTTGAGCAGCGAGCCGGTGGACAGCGTGGCGATCAGCGTCAGCGAAAAGATCGCGATGGAGAAGTATTCATGAGGTCCGAAGCGCAAGGCGATCTTGGCCAGCGAGGGCGCAATGGACATCAGTGCGACGATGCTGAATATCGTGCCGAGGAAGGAGAACACCACACCGACGCCCAGTGCCTTCAACCCTTCGCCTTTTTCCATCATCGGGCCACCGTCAAAGGTCGTGGCGATGGAGGCGGGCGTGCCTGGAATCTTCAGCAGAATGGCTGAGATCAGGCCACCAGATGTCGCACCGATAAACAGGGCCACCAATAGCGACAGCCCTGCAGCTGGGCCCATGGTGTAGGTCAATGGCAAGCACAGGGCAATTGCCATCGTGGCCGAAAGGCCGGGAACTGCACCGAAGACGATGCCAACGGCAACACCCAAGGTGATCAGAATAAAGATGTAGGGCGAGAAAACCGCGCCAAAGCCGGCCTGCAGTAATTCGAACATGGCCGCCTCCTAGATTTTCAGAAAGCCGGTCGGGAGCATCAGATCGAAGCCCTGCCGGAAGGTGAAGAAGATCAAGGCGGAGGTGATGACCGCGATGACGATGTAGGTGATGTGGTTGATCTTCTGCTCGCGCGGCGTGATGATGATGAACTGCGCATACAGATAGAGCACGGTCATGATCGGGAAGCCGACCTTTTGCAGCAGCGCGACATAAACCGCGATCAGCCCCAGCGTTTTGAACACCGTGGAGTAATCCGGTGGCGTTGCAGCAGACGGGTCGGCGTCCGCATCGGGATCAACAGGGGGCTGGGTGGCCTTGGTCGCCGTCAGCAGCTGAAGCACGCCCAGTAGACAAAGCCCAACGGATAGCACGTAGGGCACGGTCGAAGCGTCGATGAAACCTTTGCGCGGAAGATTGATGGTCAGGAACAGGTAGAACAGGCCGGCGCCCAGCATCAGGGCTCCGACCAGTAACTCCTTTCTCTTGTAGGTATCCATGGGACAGCTCTCGATTCAGAGGAAAGGCTGCCGGGCGCAGTGACGGCGCCCGGCATCATGCCGCGGGCTTACTTGCTCTGGCGCAGTTCGTCTTTGTACTTCATGAAGTCTTCGCGGGTGTTCGTCAGGCGGTCAATCGACGAGTTGGTATCGAAATAGCTGACCGGCTGCTTGAAGGTCTTGCGCAGCTCTTCCTCGTATTCAGGCATCTCGGTGATCTGCTTCACGATGCCTGACATCTTCTCGATGATGGCCGGATCGGTACCGTCCGGGAATGCCACGATGTAAGGCTTTTCCATGACGAAATCGACGCCTTGCTCCTTGAAGGTCGGTACGTCGCCGAGCAGTGGGTTGCGCTCGTCGTTGGGCTGGCCCAGAGCAACCATCTCACCGCTCGTGACGTAGTCCTGTACCGAACCGTAGCTGATGGCAGCGAGGTCGATACGGTCGCCCAGCAGAGCGACAACTTTCTCGGATACCGTGCCGGCGTCGACCATCTTCAGCTTGGTATCAGTCAAACCTTCGAACATCAAACCCTGCAGATGGGAATAGCTGCCCATCTCGGTACCGTAGGTGACGCTGCTCGGCTCAGCCTTGGATTTGGAGATCAGATCTTCCAGCGATTTCAGACCCGAGCTCTTCGAGGCAACGAAGACGGTGCCCTTGTCCACACCGGCGATACAGCAAATGTCGAAGGCGTCCAGACTGTCTTCGGTCAGGCCAGCGACTTCGTTGACGATCATTTGCCCGGTATGGGTGAAGAGAATGGTGTTGCCGTCCGGGTCGGCCTGTTTTACCTGCTCGGCCGCCAGGGTGCCGCCACCGCCGGCAACGTTGGTGATGACCATCGCTTCACCGGTGATTTTGGTGAAGTATTTGGCCATGGTACGGGCATTGAAGTCGGTATCTCCGCCAGCGTTGGCGATAACGACGACCTGTACCGGGCGAGTGGGCCAGTCGGTTTCAGCAGCGAATGCGCCGCTTACGGCAGTGGCTAGAAGGGCGGAAACAAGGGAGGCGCTGATTGCTTTTTTCATTGTATGTCTCTCCGGTGGTTGGGGTTGCGGCGCTTGGTTTCTGTTTTCTAGTGCTTCTCTTCTTTTATGGGCGACCCACGCTGGGTTGCTTGGGGTCGTATTTCCATCCAGGGATCAGGTATTGCATCGCCATTGCGTCGTCGCGCGCGCCTGTGGCGACCTGGTTGTATAGCTCGTGCGCAGCCATGATCCGATCCATGTCCGGCTCAACGCCCAGGCCCGGTTTGTCTGGAACCTGAACCGCACCGCCGACAATCTGCAGCGGCTCGCGGGTCAACCGCTCCTGGCCTTCCTGCCAGATCCAGTGGGTGTCGATCGCAGTGATGTTGCCCGGTGCTGCGGCGGCAGCGTGGGTGAACATTGCCAGCGACACGTCGAAGTGATTGTTCGAATGCGAACCCCAGGTCAGGCCGAACTGCTCGCACATTTGCGCGAGGCGCACCGAACCCTGCATGGTCCAGAAGTGCGGGTCGGCCAGCGGGATGTCGACCGATTCGAGACGCAACGAATGGCCCATCTGCCGCCAGTCGGTTGCAACCATGTTGGTGGCGGTAGGAATGCCGGTTGCGCGCTTGAACTCGGCCATGATCTCCCGACCGGAGTAACCGTTTTCCGGCCCGCATGGATCTTCAGCGTAGGAAAGGATATGCCCCTGGCCTTTGCACAGTTGGATGGCTTCGGCGAGTGACCAGGCCCCATTGGGATCAAGCGTCACGCGGGCGTCAGGGAAGCGCGACTTGATGCCGGCAATCGCCTGCATCTCTTCGCTTCCACGCATTACACCGCCCTTTAGCTTGAAATCCTTGAAACCGTAGCGCGCCGTAGCGGCCTCGGCCAGTCGGACAATGGAGGCCGGGGTCACCGCCTCCTGATGACGGATGTGATACCAGTCATCAGCCGGACCGGTGCCGGTCAGATACGGCAGGTCGGTACGGGTGCGGTCGCCTATATAGAAGAGGTAAGCGAGCATCGGCACGCTGTCGCGCTGCTGGCCACTGCCAAGGAGTTCTGCAACTGGTACGTCGAGATGCTGGCCAAGCAAATCGAGAAGGGCAGCTTCGACAGCGGTGATGACGTTGTCCAGACGCAGATTGATCTCGTGCGGCTGCTTCAGAACCGCCGCTTCCGCTTCCGACGTGACCTCATGCTGCGTAGCTTGCGGACCCTTGGCCGAGCCGCCTGCAATGTTGCGGCGCAATGCGTTGAGGATTCCGTTATAGCGGCCGATGGGCTGGCCAATCACCAGGTCTTTGGATCGCTCCAAGGCTTGCCGAATGCCTTCGCCACCCGGCACTTCACCGATACCAGTGCGCCCGGCGCTGTCCTTGAGGATCACCAGATTACGAGTGAAGTAGGGCGCGTGCGCCCCGCACAGGTTCAACAGCATGCTGTCGTAGCCCGCGACCGGGATGACCTGCATTTCCTTGACCACTGGCGTCGCGGTTCGTGTGTCTTGCATCTGCTGTCTTGCTCCTGATTATTTTTATGAGCTTAATAATGTGGGCAATGCCTATTGCCGTGTTGAAGTCGCCAAAGGTCCATGCCCTCGACCTGGTCGAGCTGGTATAGATGTTTGGAAATCAACTAAAAACGAGGCCGTTCGAATATCCCGAGGTGCGGAGCGACGAGGGTTCGAACCGATGCCGCAACCAACGAAACCCACTGAGGTAGTGGTTCCAGCTAGCAGACCGGGCTGAGCAAGGCAGGGCAGGGCGCGCTCGAGACGAGAGATCGGAGGCTGATACATGGCTTTCAAGCTCTGGTTGTTCTAACTGTCATACGTTGTCGTATGACTTGGTGAGATTTTTATCAGTGCGGTTCGCCCTTGTCAAATCGGTGAAACAATCTAACGGGGCCTCGTATGACCCGACGGTCATTTTTTTGTTTCAAAGGCATAGATTGCTTTTGAATACTGCATCTATGCTTCACTTGTTCGCCTCTCCAGGGTGAGCGTCGCTCCTGAAGCTGCAGGGCAGGCCGACGAAAATCTTCAACAAAGAGGTAGCGCAGCCACATGTTGTACGATAACGTATCTCCAAGGCTGAGGCCCTATATCATCTACTCTTTGTTTCACAGGATGCTCGAACAATGAACCCACAAGAACTGAAGGCCATCCTCTCTTCTGGTTTGCTGTCTTTTCCGGTCACCGACTTTGACCAGCAAGGCGACTTCAGCCGTGCCGGCTACATCAAGCGTCTGGAATGGCTGGCTCCTTACGGCGCAACGGCACTGTTCGCCGCGGGCGGCACGGGCGAGTTCTTCTCGCTGACCCCGCAGGAGTATCCGGACATCATCAAGACCGCCGTCGATACCTGCGCCGGTCAGGTACCGATTCTTGCCGGCGTAGGCGGTCCAACCCGTCAGGCCATCGCGTACGCCCAGGAAGCTGAACGTCTTGGTGCAAAGGGCCTGCTGCTGCTGCCGCACTACCTGACCGAAGCCAGCCAGGAAGGTGTTGCACGGCACGTGGAAGAAGTGTGCAAGTCGGTGAATATCGGTGTCGTGGTCTATAACCGCAACGTATGCCGCCTGACCGCACCGCTGCTCGAGCAACTGGCCGAGCGCTGCCCGAACCTCATCGGTTACAAAGATGGCCTCGGTGATATCGAGCTGATGGTTTCCATCCGCCGTCGCCTGGGCGATCGACTGACCTACCTTGGTGGTCTTCCGACTGCAGAAGTCTACGCCGCTGCCTACAAGGCCCTGGGCGTGCCGGTCTATTCATCGGCAGTCTTCAACTTCGTACCGAAGCTGGCCATGGACTTCTACGCCGCCATTGCGCGTGAGGATGACGAAACCGTCGGCAAGCTGATCGACGACTTCTTCCTGCCGTACCTCGACATTCGTAACCGTTGCAAGGGTTACGCAGTCAGCATTGTCAAAGCTGGCGCGAAGATCGCCGGGTATGACGCCGGTCCCGTCCGCGCACCACTGACCGACCTGCGCCCGGACGAGTACGAAGCACTCGCAGCGCTGATCGAGAAGCAGGGCGCTCAGTAAGAGCACGTCAGACCAATCACTCGCCCCAACCACTGCGGTGCCTTTATTGAGACAGGCACTGCGGCGGATCTCACAAAGGAGAGCGTTACGTGGCAGACGCAAAACGTTATGACAATTACATCGATGGCCAATGGGTAGCTGGCAAGAATTACCAGGCCAACATCAACCCGTCCGATCTGTCGGACGTTATCGGCGAATACGCCCAGGCGGACGCCTCGCAAGTCGAAGCGGCCATCGCCGCCGCACGCAAGGCTTTCCCGGCGTGGTCCACGTCCGGTATCCAGGCGCGTGCTGACGCCCTGGAAAAGGTCGGGCTGGAAATCCTTGCCCGCCGTGAAGAGCTTGGCAACCTGCTGGCCCGAGAAGAAGGCAAAACCCTTCCCGAAGCCATCGGTGAAGTCACCCGCGCCGGCAACATCTTCAAGTACTTCGCTGGCGAATGCCTGCGTCAGGCTGGCGAGACGCTGCAATCGGTTCGTCCGGGCGTCAGCGTTGAAGTCACTCGCGAGCCGCTGGGGGTGATCGGTCTGATCACGCCCTGGAACTTCCCGATTGCCATCCCGGCGTGGAAGATCGCTCCGGCGCTGGCCTACGGCAACTGTGTCGTGATCAAACCCGCCGACCTGGTTCCCGGTTGCGCCTGGGCCATCGCCGACATCATCTCGCGCTCCGGCTTCCCGGCCGGCGTGTTCAACCTGGTGATGGGCAAGGGCCGCGAAGTAGGCGAAGCCATCGTTAACGACAAGCGCGTCGATGGCGTCAGCTTTACCGGTTCGGTAGGTGTTGGCCGCGGCATTGCAGCGACCTGCGTGGGTCGTCAGGCCAAGGTTCAGCTGGAAATGGGCGGCAAGAACCCGCAAATCATTCTGGACGACGCCGACCTCAATACTGCCGTCGAACTGGCCGCGCAGAGCGCGTTCTATTCCACCGGCCAGCGCTGCACCGCCTCCAGCCGCATCATCGTCACCGAAGGCATCTACGACCGCTTTGTCGAAGCCATGATCGAGCGCATCAAGAAGATCAAAGTCGGTTCGGCACTGGAGCAGGGCGTTGACGTAGGCCCGGTGGTTTCGCAGGCCCAGCTGGACCAGGATCTGAAATACATCGAAATCGGCAAACAAGAGGGCGCACGCCTGGCCTGTGGCGGCGAGCGCGTGAGCTGTGGCACCGAGGGCTATTACCTGGCGCCAACCCTGTTCGTCGACAGCACCGCCGACATGCGCATCAGCCGTGAAGAGATCTTCGGGCCGGTCGCCAACGTGGTGAAAGTGAAGGATTACGACGAAGCACTGGCGATGGCCAACGACACAGAGTTCGGCCTGTCCGCGGGCATCTGCACCACGTCGTTGAAGTACGCCAATCACTTCAAGCGTCACTCCCAGGCCGGGATGGTGATGGTCAACCTGCCAACCGCTGGCGTCGACTACCACGTGCCGTTCGGCGGTCGCAAAGGCTCGTCCTACGGCCCGCGCGAGCAGGGCCGTTACGCCCAGGAGTTCTACACCACCGTGAAGACTACCTACATCGGCTGATCAGCCGAGCCGCCCAAAGGCGCAACCCGTACGAGTCACTCAATGACTCGGCGGGCCGCGCCAGCGGCAAACAGATTGCTACACCGCAATGCGGACCATAAGAACAAAAGAGAGACACATATGAACGATTCTGTGAATCAAGGTGCTCCGGTCATCACTGAGCTCAAGGTGGTCCCGGTCGCAGGACAAGACAGCATGCTGCTCAATCTGAGTGGCGCCCATGGTCCGTACTTCACCCGCAACATCCTCATTCTCAAAGACAGCGCCGGCAACACGGGTGTCGGCGAAGTCCCCGGTGGCGAGGCCATCCGCAAGACGTTGGACGATGCCCGCGCGATTCTGATCGGCCAGTCGGTCGGCAATTTCAACGGTCTGCTGAACCAGGCACGCAAGGCATTCGCCGATCGCGACGTCGAGGGCCGAGGCTTGCAGACATTCGACCTGCGTATCGCCATTCACGCCATCACTGCCATCGAGTCGGCACTGCTCGACCTGCTCGGCCAGCACCTCGGCGTGCCGGTTGCCGCACTGCTAGGTGACGGTCAGCAGCGCAACGAAGTCGAGATGCTCGGTTACCTGTTCTTCATTGCCGACCGCAACAAGACCGACCTTGGCTACCGCGACGAGTCGGATGCCAGCGATAACTGGTTCCGCGTGCGCAACGAAGAAGCGCTGACCCCCGAGACCGTCGTGCGCCAGGCAGAAGCTGCCTACGAGCGTTACGGCTTCAAGGATTTCAAACTCAAGGGTGGCGTGCTGCCGGGCAGCGAAGAGGTCAAGGCGATCCGTGCACTGGCCGAGCGTTTCCCCGATGCCCGCATTACCCTCGACCCCAACGGCGCCTGGTCGCTGGCTGAAGCCATCGATCTGTGCAAGGACCTGCACGGTGTGCTGGCCTATGCCGAAGACCCCTGTGGTGCTGAAAACGGCTATTCCGGCCGTGAAGTCATGGCCGAATTCCGCCGTGCCACCGGCCTGCCGACCGCGACCAACATGATCGCCACCGACTGGCGGCAGATGGGCCATACCATTCAGCTGAACTCCGTGGACATCCCGCTGGCGGACCCGCATTTCTGGACCATGAGCGGCTCGGTGCGCGTTGCGCAGATGTGCCACGAGTGGGGCCTGACCTGGGGCTCGCACTCGAACAACCACTTCGACATTTCGTTGGCCATGTTCACCCACGTGGCGGCTGCCGCACCGGGCAAGATCACTGCGATCGATACCCACTGGATCTGGCAGGACGGCCAGTACCTGACCCGCGAACCGCTGCAGATCGTAGGCGGCAAGGTGGCCGTCCCGACGAAGGCGGGTCTGGGCGTGGAACTGGATGAAGATGCCTTGCAGAAGGCCCATGAGCTGTATCTGGAAAAAGGCCTGGGCGCGCGGGACGATGCCGTTGCCATGCAGTACCTGATCCCGGAATGGACCTTCAACAACAAGAAGCCTTGTCTGGTGCGTTGAGACCGACGCGAGAACGCGCTAGAGCGAAGCAGACAGCCCAAGGGAAATGCGCGGCTGCGCAGGCGAGTAGGGTGGGCTTCAGCCCACCGCTTGTGGCCTGAACATCTACCTTGGTTGGCTGAAGCCACCTTGCCGCGCTGCGCAACCAGACCAGAACAACAACCGGCCTGACCGGAGACCGAGATGAACGACGCCGTGGAATTGATTCAGCATCAGGATTCGCCACGCTACATTTGCCTCAACGAGGCGGACAACGTGGCCGTAGTGGTCAACGATGGTGGTGTACCGACCGGTGCCCGGTTCGAGGACGGCCTGGTGACGGTCGAAAATGTGCCCCAGAGTCATAAGGTCGCGCTGGTTGATATCCTGCAAGGCGAGCCGGTACGCCGTTATGGCCAGATCATTGGCTACGCGCTCGAGCCACTGCGCCAAGGCTCCTGGATCAAGGAAACCCAGCTGAAGATGCCCAGCGCGCCGCCGCTCGACAGCCTGCCGCGCGCAAACGCCGTGCCGGACAAACTCGAGCCGCTGGAGGGCTACACCTTTGAGGGCTATCGCAACGCCGATGGCACCGTGGGCACTCGCAACATCCTCGGCATCAGCACGACCGTGCAGTGCGTGACCGGCGTGCTGGAGCATGCAGTCAAGCGCATCCGTGACGAGCTGCTGCCCAAATACCCCAACGTCGACGACGTGGTCGCGCTGACTCACAGCTACGGCTGTGGGGTGGCCATCAACGCGCGCGACGCCTACATCCCGATCCGCACCGTGCGCAACCTGGCGCGCAACCCGAACCTGGGCGGCGAGGCGCTGGTGATCAGTCTCGGCTGCGAAAAGCTCCAAGCCGAGCAGGTGATGCACGAGGGCGATCCTTCTGTGGATCTCCGTGATCCCTGGCTCTATCGCCTGCAGGAATCCAACACCGGCTTCGGCGAAATGATCGAGCAGATCATGGCCCTGGCCGAAACGCGGTTGAAGAAGCTCGATCAGCGCCGCCGCGAGACGGTGCCGGCCTCCGAACTGGTGCTGGGCATGCAGTGCGGCGGCAGCGATGCTTTCTCCGGCATCACCGCCAATCCAGCGCTGGGCTACGCCTCGGACTTGTTGGTTCGCGCCGGCGCCACCGTGATGTTCTCCGAGAACACCGAGGTGCGCGACGCGGTGTACATGCTCACCGCCCGTGCCGAGACGACTGAAGTCGCCGACGCGCTGATCGCCGAGATGGACTGGTACGACCAGTACCTGGAGCGCGGTGCTGCCGACCGCAGCGCCAACACCACGCCGGGCAACAAGAAAGGTGGGCTCTCGAATATCGTCGAGAAATCACTAGGCTCGATCGTCAAATCAGGCAGCGGCGCCATCAATGGCGTGGTCGGTCCGGGCGAGCGGGTTGATCGCAAGGGGCTGATCTTCTGCGCGACGCCGGCCAGCGATTTTGTTTGCGGCACACTCCAGTTGGCAGCTGGTATGAACCTGCACGTGTTCACCACCGGCCGCGGCACGCCATACGGCCTGGCCATGGCGCCGGTAGTCAAGGTGGCGACCCGTACCGAGCTGGCCGAACGCTGGCCGGATCTGATCGACATCGACGCAGGACGCATCGCCAGCGGCCGGGCCACTCTCGAAGAGCTCGGCTGGGAGCTCTTTCACTACTACCTGGATGTCGCCAGCGGTCACAAGAAGACCTGGGCTGAACAACACCGGTTGCACAACGACATCGTGCTGTTCAATCCAGCGCCCATCACCTGACCACAGCGCAAAAGCGCATCCGGGTGATGCGCTGCATCGAGTGGTCAACTGCGGAGATTGAGATGAGCAAGCTGCCGGACGAATTCATCCGCGCCGTTGAAAGCGTCGTCGGTGAGCTCGGCATCGTTCGTGATGCCGAGCGCATGCACAGCTATCTGAGCGACTGGCGCAACGCTTACCGTGGCGAAGCTGCTCTGATAGTTCGCCCGGCCAGCACCGAAGAGGTCGCCTCCGTGGTACGGCTCTGCAACCTGTACCAGGTGACACTGGTTCCGCAGGGCGGCAATACCGGCTTGTGCGGCGGCTCGATCCCGGACGCCAGCGGCAAACAGGTTGTGCTATCCCTGACGCGCATGAACCGTATCCGCGAAGTCGATGCAGCGAACGAGACCATTACGGTCGAGGCGGGGGTGATTCTGCAGAGGGTCCAGGAGGCCGCGGCCGACGCTGGGCGGTTATTCCCGCTGTCCCTCGGCGCGGAGGGCAGCTGCACGATTGGCGGCAACCTCGCCACCAACGCCGGCGGCACTGCCGTGCTGCGCTACGGCAACATGCGAGACCTTGCCCTGGGACTGGAAGTGGTACTCCCCGACGGTCAGATCTGGAATGGCTTGCGCGGTCTGCGCAAGGACAACACAGGCTATGACCTCAAACACCTGTTCATCGGTTCGGAAGGCACCCTTGGCGTCATTACCGCGGCGGTGCTGAAGCTGTATCCAGCCGTGCGCAGCATGACGACCGCCTGGGTCGCATTGCCCAGCGCGGAAGCGGCGGTTCAATTGATCGGCATCATCCGAGGCCTTTGTGGGGATCGGCTGACGGGGTTCGAGTTGATGTCGCGGCAGAGTGTTGAGTTCGTGCTCAGTCACGTCGCCGGCTGCAGCGATCCCTTTGTCGCGGCACACCCCTGGTATGTGCTGATCGAGTTGAGCGATACCCAACCTGACGCGCCGCTCAATGACCTTCTTGAACTCGGGATAGGCGAAGCCTTGGAGCGTGGGCTGGTGAGCGACGCGGTCGTCGCCAGCAGCGAAGCGCAGGTCGCGGCGCTCTGGGTGCTGCGCGAAGGTATTTCCGAAGCCCAGAACCACGAAGGCCCTAGCCTCAAGCACGACATCAGCGTGCCGGTGAGCTGCATTCCAGCGTTCATCCAGTCAACCGATCAGCGCTTGCTTGAGCGGTTTCCCGGCGTGCGCATCGTCGCCTACGGGCATGTTGGCGATGGAAATCTGCACTACAACATCAGCAAGCCGGTCGGTTCTGACGATGCGAGCTTCAAGGCGCAGCAAGAGGCGATCATGCACGTCATCTACGAGGCCACCGCCGGATTTCAGGGCAGCATCAGCGCGGAGCATGGATTGGGCCAGGCCAAGCGCGCCGCCGCGCGGTTGTACAAGGAGCCGCTGGAACTCGAACTGATGCGCGCCGTCAAGACAACACTTGATCCCAACGGCCTGATGAACCCGGGCAAGGTGCTCTGAGCACGCTCATCACCCATTCATCAACCCATTCGAGGTAATCCCGTGACCTGCATACTTCAAATCGGCCCGCTGACTGAACGCTTCAATCGTGGCCTGGCTGCGGAGCATGAAGTGCTGCGTTTCTGGGAGGAGGGGGCCGATGCGTTGGTTGCCCAGCATGCCCAACGCATCGATGTCGTGGTGACGTCAGGTCGGTTCGGCTGCACAGCCGCGCTGATCGAACAACTACCCAACCTGCGAGCGATCATCAGTTTCGGCGTCGGCTATGACGCCATTGATGTGGCCGCTGCACGGGCGCGAGACATCCCGGTGAGCAACACTCCGGACGTGCTCAACGATTGTGTAGCGGATCTGGCTTTCGGCTTGGTTATCGACACCGCAAGACAGATGTCGCGCGCGGACCGCTTCGTACGTGCAGGCAAGTGGCTCTCCGGCGGCTTGCCGTTGGCGACGCAAGTGAGCGGGAAGCGACTCGGCATTGTCGGCCTCGGGCGAATCGGAGAAACGGTCGCCAAGCGCTCCAGCGGCTTCGACATGGAGGTGCGCTACCACAATCGCCGCCCGGTCGAAGGCAGCGGCTATGGCTACGAATCAGACCTGGTCGAGTTGGCGACGTGGAGCGATTTTCTCGTTCTGACCTGTCCGGGCGGTGAGAGTACCCGCCGCTTGATCAATCGAAGTGTGCTTGATGCGCTTGGCTCGAAAGGTATTTTGATCAACGTTTCGCGCGGCTCCGTGGTCGACGAGCCCGCCCTGGTCGAGGCGCTGACGGAAGGACGGTTGGGCGGCGCGGGTCTCGATGTGTACACCCACGAACCCAAGGTGCCGCAAGCCCTGATTGATCTGCCCAACGTCGTTCTGCTGCCGCACATTGGCAGCGCCACCGAGGAAACCCGGCTGGCCATGGAAGAGTTGCTGTTCGCCAACCTGCGTGCGTTTCTCGAGCGCGGCGAGGTGCTGACGGCTGTCTGAGCACACACACCCGTGCGTTTCAGATGAGTAGGCGGCCTCGGCCGCCGGCGGCCCAGGCCAAAAGCCTCGGTCAGATAACTACAGAGTGACATCCCCTGGGCGCCCAACGCCGCGAGCCACAAGCCCGCAGGTGCTAGGCGCCATTCAAATTCAAATCCTCGAGCGATACGGCTTTCATAGGAGACGGCGCATGCCTGACCTTAACTCTCTGACCGAGGTCGAGCTTCAGCACGAATCGCTGCGACTGTCGGTTTGCCCAGCATTGGGCGGGGCAATCACGCGATTGAGTGTCGATGGCATCGATTTGCTACGACCTTGGGACGGCTCCGACAGCGTTCGACGTACCGGCTGCTTTGTCCTGGCACCGTTTTCCAATCGCGTCGGCGATGGCGGGTTCATGCATGAGGGAACACATTATCCGTTGCGCAACCTGTCTGCCGAACACCCGTTGCCGATTCATGGAGTCGCCTGGAAGCGCGCCTGGAGTCTGACCGAGCAGACCTCGACCATTCTTCGCCTGACCTTTACGCATCAGCCGGAGGGGGATGGCGTGCGTGACTGGCCGTTCGCTTTCAGGGTAGAACACGAGATCAAACTCGACGATACCGGCGTTGCACTCCAACTACGGTTGCGAAACATCGACAGCCGCTCGATGCCCGCTGGTCTTGGCTGGCACCCGTATTTCCTGCGTCATGAGGCATGCCAGCTGCAATTCGAAGCGCAGGGTGTCTGGCAGAACGACGCTCAAAACCTGCCGTTCAAGAAGGCGACGATCCCTGCTGAATGGGACTTTTCATCCGAGCAATCACTTCAGCAACCCGGCCTGGACAACTGTTTCGTAGGCCGCACCAAGCCAGTAACCATCCGCTGGCCGAACGAAGGGGTAGCGCTGACCATGCACGCCAGCGAGTCACTCGATCATCTGGTCGTGTTCACGCCACCGGCAGATATGGGATTTTTTGCGGTCGAGCCGGTTTCTCATGCCAACAATGCCCTTTGCATGGACGATCCGGACGCAAACGGAATACAGGTGCTGCAGCCCGGCGAAACAATGCAGGTCAGTTGCAAACTGCAGATTCAGCGTATGGCTCGTACGGTCCAGTAGCGTCTCACCCAGGTGTTGATAGCTCAGAGTCGCAGGGCGGCCGAGAGGTGCGAGCGCCCATTCATGAGCGCTGGCGTTCGGTCATGCCGGGCTGATGTTTTGGTTGATGCGGAAGAGATTTGTCGGGTCGAACTTCCTTTTCAGATCCACCAGTCGCTGGTAGCTCGTGCCATAAGCGAAGGCGGTGCGCTCAGCTTCATCACTGGTCAGGAAGTTCACGTAAGCGCCACCACTGGCAAACGACTGCGTACGGTCAAAAAACTCCCGCGCCCAGGCAATGCAACGAGCATCCTCATCGGCCGTTTCCCAGCGGACATGCACATTCATCACATAGTTGGCGTCACGACTCGAGTAAGCCATGGCGTCAGGCTTGGTTCGTCCTGTTTCGCCACCTATCGTAGCGACGAATATCTCGCATTGCGGTGAGGGCAGTGCATTGGCGTATTCGATGACGGTATCAATCAGCCCCTCGTCGAGCTCTGAGAAATTGTGAGATTTCCAGTAGTTTCGGGAGCCCGGCGTCAATAGCGGATCGAAGACCTGCTGCCAATCGACATACGGCTGCACGCCAATGTGATCGCCGTAGGCGGAACCGAACTGCCTCAGTGCCTCCACATGTTTGATGCCCTCATCGGGGTCGCCTGCGTAACAAACGGCCAGCACAACGATTTCTTTGCCGTGGACCTCTTCGGCCAGGAACGGCAACGGCGGCGCCTTGCGGGCAACCATCCAGACGTTGAGCTCATCCGGCATCGTTTCGGTGAAACGAGCGAACTGGGTGATAACGGATTTCGCCTGTTCAAACGGAAAGACGATGAGGCCGCACAACACGTCAGGCCATACAGGGTGCAGCCGAAATTCGAAACGGGTGACGATGCCGAAATTCCCGCCGCCGCCGCGAAGCCCCCAGAACAGATCCGGGTTTTCCGACTCACTGGCGTGCAGCTGACGACCATCGGCGACTATTACATCCGCCCCCAGCAGGCTGTCTACGGTCATGCCGTACTTTCGGCTGAGCCAACCAAAGCCGCCGCCAAGGGTCAGCCCGGCCACGCCCGTGGTGGAGTTTATGCCCAGAGGCGTGGCCAGGCCGTGTGCTTGCGCAGCCGCATCGAAGTCAGCCAGCGTGCAGCCCGGCTCGACATAGCCTCGACGTTGTTCTGGATCGATACTGACGTCTTTCATAAGCGAGAGATCGACCATCAGGCCGCCGTCACAGACTGCATTCCCAGCAATATTGTGTCCGCCGCCGCGGATAGAGAAAGGCAGGTCGTGTTGGCGAACGAAGTCCAAAGACCGAACCACGTCGTCAGCAGAACCGCAGCGGGCGATCAGCGAAGGACGGCGGTCGATCATGCCGTTCCAGATCTGGCGCACTTCGTTGTATTGGGGATCTTCGGGAAAAACGAGCGTGCCCGCAAAGGCCGCGTGAAATGCGTCTGTCGCGGTGTTTGAAAGCTGATTCATAACGATCACCGTTGAGTATGCCGGAAGGCACGCACAAGGCCTGCCCACGGCTGTGAAGGGGAGACTACGACCTTCTGGCGATAGTCGATGCCTCACAGCACCCCACAACTCGGTATTCGTCAGCGGATATGCACAGTATAGGCACGCATGTCAATAGTGCGAGTTTGTTTGTGGTATTCCGGTGAACTTGGAGTACTGCTGCTCCTCGGGTAAGCGCAGATAAAAAAAGCCCGTCATTAAGACGGGCAAAATTTTCCGCAACAGGAGCGAGGAGAGTTGCGTCCAGCGTGGTGGTGACGCTTACAAGATCGAGATCGGGTAATTGAAGATCAGGCGGTTCTCATCGAGGTCACGGCTGTTGACCTCTGAACGGAAACTGGAATTGCGCCACTTAATGTTGAGGTTCTTAGCCGGACCGTTCTGGATGGTATAAGCCAGCTCGGTTTCTCGGCCCCACTCCTCTCCGTCATCACCGGTGGCAGTCTCGATGTTGTCGCCGCTGATGTAGCGGTTCATCAGGGTCAGACCAGCCACGCCCATGGCGGCAAAGTTGTAGTCATGACGCAGCTGCCAGGAACGCTCGCCGGCGTTGTCATAGGCGTTGTTGAAGCTGTCGTTGGCCAGCGAGCCGCCGCTGGTACCGTTGACGCGCATCCAGCCGGTGTCGCCGCTCACCTTCTGCAGCCCGACGTAGAAGGTGTTGGCACCGGCCTGCAGGCCGAACAAACCGGAGTACGTCCTGTTGTCCAGATCCCCAGCCAGGGCGCTGCCTTCATCCTTGCCGGTGAAGTAACCGAGGTTCGCCGTCAGCGCGAGGTCTTCTCCGAGCGGTTGTACGTGCAGCAATTGGACGTAGCTCTGCTGGTAGATGTCTTCGAGACGGGCATGCCACAGACCGGCCTTGGTCTTGTCAGTAAACGAGTATTCACCACCAGCGAAGTTGAAGCGATCCGAGCTGGCACCACCGAAGAACATGTCTTCCATGCTGGCGTCATCGCGTACGCTGTTCTGGCGCATCTGGCCGCCGTATAGAGCCAGATTATCGATTTCCTTGGACGTAACCATTCCGCCCTGGAAAGTTTGCGGTAGCGAACGTCCGTCATCAGCACGCAGAACCGGCACTACAACCTGCCACTCACCGACGCGCAGCTCGGTTTCAGACATTTTTGCCTTGACGGCGAGGGCCAAGCGACCGAAATCGTCTACCGGTCGCCCGTCGCTGTCGCGCGGAAGCAAACCAGTGCCGTAAGTCCCACGCCCACCATCAAGCTTGATCGCGAGGCCGGCGAGAGCATCAACACCGAAGCCGACCGGACCTGGGGTATAGCCGGACTGGATGTTGAGGATGAAGCTCTGAGTCCATTCCTCGGCCTTGCTGCGATCGGTGATCGAGTCATCACGGAATTCGCGGTTGATGTAGAAGTTGCGCGCATTCAGCGCGACTTTTGTACCATCGACAAAACCGTCCGCAGCGTAGGCGGCGGCAGGAATGCCGAGCGCCAGCGACAGAGTGCCTGCGAAGACGGCGGCAGACAAAGAATTGCGTGGGGTCATTGTTGTTGTGCTCCCTTTTTTAAGTAGTCCGCCCAGTGCGACAGGTGTCAAAGACGAGGCGGGATAAAGCGCGACCGCTGTTCAAGGCGACGCTGTCGGCGCAAAAGACCTGATATCAGTTGTCGTACGACAGATCGGATTATGGCTGCCGAGTGTCACTTGTCAATTCAATTTGTAAAGAATTGTGAGAGCTCAGACTTTGGTCTAATGCTCTATTTGGCAGGCTTTAGACCTCGAAGAGCAGTCAGTTGATATGGGAGTGTCAAGAGGTAGAGATACGATGACCTCGAAGCGACTCTACCTATTCGGCAGAAGCCCACCAAACCGGCAGGAGTCGTCTGATGTCTTGCCTGGCGAAGCGGTCGTCGATCAAGTGAACAACGCCGACGTCTTCGGTGGTGCGAATAACTCGGCCGGCGGCCTGCACAACCTTTTGCAGCCCAGGGTAGAGGTAGGTGTAGTCATAGCCCGCCCCGAACAGCTGGTCCATCCGCGCTTTCATTTGCTCATTGACGGGGTTGATCTGTGGCAGTCCCAGCGTAGCGACGAAAGCGCCGATCAGACGCCGACCCGGCAGGTCGATACCCTCGGAAAAAGCACCACCCAGTACGGCGAAGCCAATACCGCAACTTTCGTCCGTGAAACGTGCAAGAAAGGCATGGCGCGCCTCTTCATGCATGCTCCGCGTCTGCACCCAGTAGGGCAGCTGCGGATGCTGCGCAGCGAGCAGGTTGGTCACTTGCTGCAAGTAGTCAAAGCTGCTGAAGAACGCCAGGTAGTTGCCAGGACGTTCCCGAAATTGCTCGACGAGCAAGTCGACGATTGGCTGAAGTGAAGCGTAACGGTCGTGATAGCGGGTCGAAATGTGCCGAGCCAGACGCACCTGCAACTGTTCGGACTGGAACGGAGAGTCCACATCGAGCCATACGTGGTTGAGCGGCAGGCCGAGCGTGTCGGCGTAGAAACGCTGCGGGCTGAGGGTGGCTGAAAACAGCACGCAGGAGCGCGCTTCGAGTAGGCGCGGCTTCAGGAACGGCGCAGGCAGCACGTTGCGTAGACAGAGCACAGACACGCGTGCCTCGCTCCGTGTCGGGAGCAGCGTGCAGTCGAACAGCGAGTGATCTCCGAACAGCTCAGCGAGCCGGCAGAAATGCATCGCATCGAAGTACACCGACTGCAGCGCCGGATCGAGACCTGCGGGGTTTTCCGCGAGATGCTCGGTGATTGCGCTGACCGCCTGTTGCAGCGCGCCAAGAAGCTTGTGTGGCAATTCCGGCTGGACCTGATAGCTGAGGGTTTGCAGACGGTGCACATCACCCCAGCAGCGCAGCACACGCTCGACTGGCCTCTTAAGTGCTGCCGGAAGTATCTTCCGTAAGCCTTTGAAACTGCGAATGTCCAACTCGGCGCTGTACATCGCCCTGGCGCGTTCCAGCAGGTTGTGGGCCTCGTCCACTAGCAACCCGATGCGCCACTGATTGACCAGCGTCAGACTGTAGAGCAGGGCGCTCAGATCGAAGTAATAGTTGTAGTCGCCAACGACCACATCGGCCCAGCGAGCCATTTCCTGACTGAGGTAATAGGGGCAGACCTGATGGGCCACGGCCACCTCGCGCAGCGTCGACTGATCGAGAAACGGTCGTCTTATGGCCTCGGCGCGCGCAGCGGGAAGGCGATCATAAAAGCCACGCGCAAGCGGGCATGATTCGCCATGACAGGCTTTGTCCGGATGCTCGCAGGCTTTGTCCCGTGCGATCAGTTCCAGCACGCGCAGCGGCGACGAGTCCTTCAGGCTGGCAAGTGCGTCCAGTGCCAACTGCCGACCGGAGGTTTTCGCGGTGAGAAAAAACAGCTTGTCGAGCTGCTGACCGGGGACTGCTTTCAGTTGCGGAAACAGGGTTGCGAGCGTTTTGCCAATACCGGTTGGCGCCTGCGCCATCAAATGGGTACCGGTGCAGGCGGCCTTGTACACCGCTTCGGCGAGCTGTCGCTGGCCGCTACGAAACTCACCGTAGGGGAATGTCAGAAGTCGTAATGCCTGGTCACGCTCGGCTCGATGGACCAGCTCCTGTTCTGCCCAGACAATGAAGCGTTGACATTGGGTTTCGAAAAACGCCTGCAGATCTTCAGCGCTGCAGGTTTCGATCAGCAGGGTTTCCTTCTGGCTGACCACATCGAAATACACCAATGCGATATCCAGTGACTGCAGCGAGCGCATCTGGCAGAGCAACCAACCATAAACCTTGGCTTGCGCCCAGTGCAGGTGGCGGTGGTTGTCCGGTTGCCGGGCAAGGTCACCTCGGTAGGTTTTGATTTCTTCCAGCTGATTCTTCGTTGGGTCGTAGCCATCGGCGCGGCCGCGCACGCATAGATTGCGGTAGGTGCCTTCAAGCGTGACCTCGCGTTCGTACCCATCGCCACGCCGCGCGGTGACTGTGGCGTGACCGGCGATACCTTCCAGCGCGGTAGGCGAGGGCGTGAAGCGCAGATCCAGGTCACCCTGCTTGGCGGTGAACTCGCACAGGGCTCGCACCGCGACCCGATAACTCAAGGCGCAGCCTCCGACCACTGCACGTAGCAAACCGCGAGCGGAATCTGCTGCCTCAGCGCGAATTCGATCCAGCGCTTCTGATTGTCCTGCAAGCGGTCGCCAGGGCCCTTCACTTCGATCATTCGATAACGCTGCTCGCCGGGCCACAGCTGGATGAGGTCCGGCAAGCCGCTGCGATGGTTGGGCACATCCTCAAGGATGCGCTGAAAAAATGCGCGCAGATGCTCGGCTGGGATACAGGCGAGTGCCAGCTCCAGCAATGCCTCGTCGAACAGCCCCCAGCTGACGAAATGCGACTGCAGGCCAAACTTCTCTCGAAACGTGCGACGAATGCAGACACGGTATTCGTCAGTGCCGAGCTTGCTCAGACACTCGTCGAACAAGCCGGCACGACGAGCATGGAAATCAGGGCGCGTCAGATCAGCCGGGCCGGCGTGAAACGGGTGAAAGAACGCGCCGGGCAAAGGCGCGAAAATAGCGTCCCAACAAAGCAGACCAAGCAGCGAATTGATCAGCGCGTTTTCAACGTAGTAAACCGGCGCATCGCTGCGACCGAGGTGCGCGCGTACGGCCTGCTCGACGCTCATGCCGTCGGGCCTGGGCAGACTCAGGTCTATGCGTTCTGGCTGCGCCGCGCGCACCTGACGCGCGGCCGGCTTGCCCAGCGCGCGTAGCAGGCGCGGCAGAATGCGCTGCAGTTGCTGGGCTTCATGCTCACTTTCAGGCTTGGCCTGCGCCATCAGGGCCAGCTGCATGGCGGCCTCTGGCTGGTCGCAACGCTCCAACACCCGGATTGCACGCTCGCGTGCGCCGGGATAGCTGTTGGCTGCATGCAGGCGCAGCGCCAAGGGCAGATCACCGTTGCGCTCGCATTGCCTGGCGATGCTCAGTATCAGTTTGCCGCGGCGATTTTCCAGCCATGCATTGGCGTACGGCGTCGCCGGGATATCGGATAGCACCGCTTCTACCGCTTCTCCTGCCTCGAAGCGTTCACGACAGTGATGCAGGTGCAGGTAGGCATCCACATCAGCGCGCGCATGGAAGGCGCGGGAAGCCGGGGAGAACGCAACCTGCTCGTAGCGAAAAATGCCTAGATCGGCGAGCACGAACTCGGACCAGTCTTGATGGATGTTGCCGAAGAACATCAGCCGCAAGCGGTCGCCCAGATCGCCAATCGTCAGTGCGAACGCCGCGTCCTCAAGCCCCTCACACCAGCTGCCAAACGGCTTTGGCTGGGGCGCTCCGTCCAGCATGGCCTGGAGTAAATCGCTCTTGCGCTGGCCGCTATTTGCCGCACCGCCACAGACGCGAAGCAGCTCGTCTTTTTTCAGCAGACCAAACAGCTGCGCCAAATCCAGCGTCGGGTTGATCTCGACCCAGCCGTGTTCGATAAGCGCAACGGATGCCTGCATTGGGCAACCAATCTCCGCGTAGCGCAGCTTGCTTGCGCGAAACAACGTGCCTTTGCGCATGACCATGCGCACCAGCAATGCCTGCGCAGCCTGCGGAACCTGATAGAAATGGTCGAGAAAGACGCGCTCGTGATCGTGCAGCAGATCACCGTGGCGCTCACCAACCCAGGCGAGCACTTGGCGAAAGTTATCGAGGTAATAGAAGGGGTTTTCCAGCGCCTGGCGCATCGAACGTCCGGTTCGGTCGAGCATGGGCATGGCGCCCACAAGGCTGTGTATTTATACAGTTAACAATGGTTTTGGCAATGCCTGGACGATCAGCGGCGACGACCTTTGCACCGGCGGGGCTTGGAGAGCTATAGAGTAAGGCTTGGCGCTCAACCCACCCGAGCCTTGGCCGGGTGGGTTGAGCGCAATGAGGATCAGACCGTGCGGGAAAAACGGCCCCGTTGCTCGCCGCCCAGATAGGCGTCGAACGCCATGGCGACGTTGCGCAACATCAACTGCCCCTGAGGCAACAGAACCAGGGCATCGTCATTGATTTCCACCAGCCCGTCGGCGACATGTTCGTCCAGCTTGGCCAGCGAGTCGGCGAAATAATCCTGGAAGTCGATGCCGTAGCGCTGTTCGATTTCGGCGTAATCGATGCGGCCATGGCACATCAATGAAACGATCACGTCGCGACGCAAGCGGTCGTCCTCGCTGAGCTGATAGCCACGGTGCACCGGCAACATACCGTCGTTGAGCCGAGCGTAATACTGCGATAACTCCTTTACGTTCTGGCTGTAACTGTTGCCGACTTTACCGATGGAGGAGATACCAAGGCCGATCAGGTCACAATCAGCATGGGTCGAGTAGCCCTGAAAGTTACGCTGAAGCGTGCCATTGGCCCGCGCGAGGGTGAGTTCGTCGTCAGGCAGGGAGAAGTGATCCATGCCGATATAGACGTAGCCCGCCTCGGTGAGCCGCCGGATGGTCAGCTCCAGCAGTTCGAGCTTTCGCTCGGGCGGCGGCATGTCTTCCGGGCGAATCAACTTTTGCGCCCGGACCAGATCCGGCAGATGCGCATAGCTGTAAGCCGCAATTCGATCCGGGCGGATGTCGATGATCTTGTCCAATGTCACGCCGAAGCTTTCAACGGTCTGCAACGGCAGGCCGTAGATGAGATCGACGCTGATCGACTTGAATCGGGCGTCACGCGCAGCCTGGACGAGCTCTCGGGTCTGTTCTTCAGTCTGGATGCGGTTGACTGCAATCTGCACCTGCTCGTCGAAATCCTGTACGCCGAAGCTCAAGCGATTGAAGCCAAGCTCGCGTAGCTGATGGATCTGAGCCGGGGTCACGGTACGTGGATCGACTTCCAGCGAAAACTCGTGATTGTCACTGTCGTCCATGTTGAACGCGTCGTGCAGCGTCGCCATGAGATCAGCCAGCTGTTCACTGGTGAGATAGGTTGGTGTGCCGCCGCCGAGGTGCAGTTGAGTCAGCTTGCGCGAGCGGTCGAAGAGCGCGGCCTGCATCCTGATCTCGCGCTTGAGGTAATCGAGGTACTCGACGGCGCGATCGGTCTTGTGAGTAATGATCTTGTTGCAGGCGCAGTAGTAGCAAAGGCTTTTGCAGAACGGAATATGGATGTACACCGACAGCGGCTTGGGCGTCGGGGCCTCGTTGGTTTCCTGCGCAGCGCTGCGGTAATCATCCATGGCAAAGGCCTGATGAAACTGCGGGGCAGTGGGGTAGGAGGTATAGCGAGGACCGGGACGGTCATATTTCTCGACCAGGGCGCGGTTAAAGCTCGGCGTTTGGTCCATGTAGAGTTTCACCTTGATTGCATGATTGTGAGTGGCTGGGCCGGGCAGGGCGGTCGGCAGCCTGCGACATCTTGGCGCGAATTATCGCGTTTCCCCAGGCGGACTGGGCCTGTCCCAGATCAAGAACCGGTCAGGCTGGACGCGTGGACGCCGAGCGGTCGTCACATAAATAGTAGGCCAAGCTGCCGCATGCGCGGCAGCTGCGATTCGTGATTACAGCCGGAACTGGCTAACCAGACGATTCAGCTCGGCCGCCAGCTGCACCAGTTCTTCACTGATCTGTGAGGTTTGAGACGCATCGGCCAAGGTAGTGTCAGCAATCGTACTGATAGTGGTGATGTTGCGGTTGATTTCTTCGGCAACCGCGCTCTGCTCTTCGGCCGCCGTGGCAATCTGGGTGTTCATGCCGTTGATGGTATTCACTTCGCCCGCGATCACGGTGAGGCTCTGAGCGGTCTTGGCTACGCAGTCCGAACCGGTTTGTGCGCGAATCTGGGCGCCTTCCATCGCCTGTACGGCATTACGGACTCCTGTTTGCAGTTGCTCGATAGTGCGCTGGATTTCTTCGGTCGACTTCTGCGTGCGCGAGGCCAGCGTGCGAACCTCATCGGCCACCACAGCGAAGCCGCGACCCTGTTCTCCGGCGCGAGCGGCCTCGATGGCAGCATTCAGTGCAAGAAGGTTGGTCTGCTCGGCAATACCGTTGATGACGTTCAGCACCATGCCAATGCTGACACTGTCGGTTTCGACCTGTTTGATCACATGCGCCGCTTTTTCGATGTCCTGAATCAACACCTCGATGCCGTCCAGTGCCTCGGTTGCGAGGTTGACGCCAACGCGCGATTCATCATCGGCGCCGCTCGAGGCCGATGCTGTCTCGTTAGCATGCCGAGCCACTTCCTGAACGGTCGCGCTCATTTCATTCATGGCCGAGGCGACCATGTCGGTTTCACTGCGCTGCTCCATGACTGCGGTCTGGGTCTTTTCCGCAACGCTCGACACTCGATTCGATACCTCACCCAGCTGGTGGGTCACGGCGGCCACCGCTTCCAGACTGCTGCGGAATTTGAAGATCATGCGGTTGAACGCAGTGCCCATGGCGCCGACTTCATCCTGGGCGTGGACAGCCACAGTACGGCTGAGGTCCTCGTCCTCTGTCATCGCCTCCATGGTGTGACGCATGTCGTTGATGCGGCTGATGATCACCCGGCGAATGATGTAGCCCATGACGACCATACCCGCCAGTAGCAACAGCGCCTGGATCACGGCTGAAATCAGAATGTTGCGATGCACCTCGCCGTCCAGTGCGGACAGATCGTAGCTGATACGGACCGCGCCCATCACGGTGTCCTGTGGGACCTGGTGGCAGGTCAGGCAATTGGTGCCGCGGTAATCCTGTTGCGCGTGGATCGGATTGATCACCGTCAGTACACGGCCATTCAGGCCCTCGCTCACTTCCACGGTGGCGTCGCCAGCAAGTGCACGTTTGTCCAGCTCGTCCTTGGGGGCCTGATGCTCGAATCCGGGGCCGAAAACCTTGGCCACTGGCTCGCCGCGGATGATGCGTGCGTCGATCACTCCCGGCCGGGCAAGAATCTTGTTACGCAGCACTTCTCGCTGGCCCATGGTGCCGGTCAGCATCATGGTATTGATACTGTCGAAATAGGAGTCAGCCGTATCCTTGGTCTGCTGTTCGACGACATGCAGTATCAGCTGCTTCTCTGAACCCGCCGAATAGAACAGGGAGGCTGCCAAGACCAGGGCGAACACGACCAACAGGGCCAGGTTGATTTTGGTTTGAACGGACATTTGCCGAGCTGGAGAGGTACTGTTCATCCTGTTCCTTAGGTACTGCTGCTACACGAAAACGAAACCTTCACGAGGACGCGGCGGACCACAGCGGGCGTCCGGTTCAGGGCTTAGCCGCTCTATCTGCCTGACTTATCGGCCGGACATCCCTTCTCTTTACAAGGTTTTCTCGACGCCGCCCGACTGCAGGCAAAGTGCTATCAGCAAAGCCGGCGACATCGTAGTCGCTGTTCAATCGCGTTGAGCCATGGCTCGCGATGAAAGGAAATCAAACTCAAGGTTTGTTGATTTAGATCAAGAAATACCGAGGAGCAAAAGGGCGACTTATGCCGCTTATCTCATCGCGCGCGAGCGTTCGAACATTCGGAAGCACCAGTTCATTCAGTACGCAATTGCCCTCTCGGAGCGCTGGAAGGCCGCAACGGCAAACTTTTTCCCTAAGCCTCTTGGCAATTTCGGCGAGGCGGTCCACGCTATGCCGAGGCCGTGTCAATGACCATCCGTCCGGATTATAGGGATGGCGAAATTAGCCCAGCCGTATTCGAACCCCGAAGCGATTCGGCGGTCGTAGCCTCTAGTCAGTCGCCGTTGGCGGGACATGCAGGTTATGGCTGCTGACCGATCCAGGCGCAGTGCATCAATTGGACTCATCTTTTCAAGGAATCACATGATCAAGAAATGCCTTTTTCCTGCGGCCGGATATGGCACGCGCTTCCTTCCTGCAACCAAGGCCATGCCCAAGGAGATGTTGCCGGTAGTGAACAAGCCCCTGATTCAATACGGGGTTGAAGAGGCACTGGCTGCTGGGCTGAGCCAAATTTCGATCGTTACCGGTCGCGGCAAGCGCTCCCTGGAAGACCACTTCGACATCAGCTACGAGCTCGAACATCAGATCCGTAACACCGACAAGGAAAAATACCTGGTCGGCATCCGCAAACTCATCGATGAATGCAGCTTCTCGTATACCCGCCAGGTCGAGATGAAGGGTTTGGGTCATGCGATCCTCAGTGGCCGTCCACTGATCGGCGACGAGCCCTTCGCTGTCGTCCTGGCCGATGACCTGTGTATCAACCTCCACGGTGATCCGGTCCTGGCGCAGATGGTCAAGCTGTACAACCAGTTCCGTTGCTCGATCGTTGCAATCCAGGAAGTGCCGCCGGAAGAGACCAGCAAGTATGGCGTGATCGCTGGCGAGATGATCCGTGACGACATTTTCCGTGTCAGCCACATGGTCGAGAAGCCCAAGCCGGAAGATGCACCGTCCAACCTGGCAATTATTGGTCGCTACATCCTGACGCCGGATATCTTCGACCTGATTGAACAGACAGAGCCAGGCAAAGGCGGCGAGATCCAGATCACCGACGCTCTGATGCGCCAGGCTCAGGACGGTTGCGTGCTGGCGTACAAGTTCAAGGGGCAGCGCTTCGACTGCGGCAGTGCCGAGGGCTATATCGCGGCCACCAACTTCTGCTACGAGAACTTCTACCTGACCGGTAAAGCGTTCTAAAAACTAGCGCTGTGCAGGAAGCCACCTACGGGTGGCTTTGTGCGTTTCAGGGAACGGGCATTTCCTCAGCGCCGGGCCCAAGGGGCTGACCGTAGCTGAACTCGACATAGTTGCCAGCCGGGTCGCGAACACCGCAGTAATAGCCAACGGGGTAGGGTTCGTCCCTGGGCTCCCAGATCAGGCAGCCAACCTGCCGCGCTCTGTCAGCAATTGCATCGACCTCGGCGCGACTGGACAAGGCAAAGCCAAAATGGCTGTAGTCATTGTCAGCCAGTCCACGGTCCTGTCCGCCAGGCATGATCACGAAAATGAACTCACGCTCTTTTCCTGGCTCGGCCATCCAGACAATGCGCGATCCTTTACCGGCGCGCTCATGAAACACGTGCATTCCACAGAATCGCTCATAGAAGGCAATGCAGGCGTCCAGATCGGGCACGTGCAGGGCGAGATGAGTGAGGGTAGGGCGCATGCGATGCTCCTCCAATGAATCCAGCCAACGGGCTGGGTTATGCTGTGCGATCTACAAGGGAGACAACAGTTCATGGCTTACGACTTCGATCTATTCGTCATCGGCGCCGGTTCCGGTGGCGTCCGTGCCGCCCGATTTGCAGCTGGCTATGGCGCCCGCGTGGCGGTAGCCGAAAGCCGTTACCTGGGCGGCACCTGTGTAAACGTCGGCTGTGTGCCGAAGAAATTGCTGGTCTACGGCGCCCACTATGCCGAAGACATTCACGAAGCCAATGGCTATGGCTGGACCATCGAAGGCGCCAGGTTCGATTGGGCTTCGCTTGTAGCCAACAAGGATCGCGAGATCCAGCGTCTCAATGGCATCTACAAGAACCTGTTGACTGACAGCGGCGTCACCTTGCTGCAGGCCCATGCACGCCTGGTCGACCCGCATACCGTCGAGGTCGATGGCAAGCACTACAGCGCCGAGCACATTCTGATTGCAACCGGCGGCTGGCCATTCGTGCCGGATATCCCAGGACGCGAGCATGCCATCACCTCCAATGAAGCCTTCTACCTTGATGAGCTGCCCCGGCGCGTCCTGGTGGTGGGCGGTGGCTATATCGCGGTCGAGTTTGCCTCGATCTTTCATGGCTGCGGTGCGGATACCACGCTGCTTTACCGCGGAGAACTGTTCCTGCGCGGTTTCGATGGTTCGCTGCGTGATCATCTCAAGGATGAGTTGATCAAAAAGGGTCTCGACCTGCAGTTCAACGCGGACATCACCCGCATCGACAAACAGGCAGACGGTACGCTGCTTGCCACGCTGGAAGACGGCCGCACCCTTGAGGCGGATTGCATTTTCTACGCCACCGGGCGTCGGCCTATGCTCGACGGGCTAGGGCTGGAAAACGTCGACGTGGCTCTGGACAAACGTGGCTTCATTGCCATCGATGACCAGTTCCGCACGACGACGCCGTCAATCCTGGCAATCGGCGATGTAATCGGTCGAATCCAGCTAACCCCCGTCGCGCTCGCCGAAGGCATGGCGGTGGCTCGGCAACTCTTCAGGCCCGACGAATACAGGCCAGTCGACTACCACAATATCGCTACAGCGGTGTTCAGCCTGCCAAACATGGCGACAGTCGGATTGACCGAAGAACAAGCACGCGAAAAAGGACACAAGGTGGTGTTGTTCGAAAGCCGTTTTCGACCGATGAAGCAGACCATGACCGACAGCCTAGAGCGAAGCCTGATGAAACTGGTTGTCGACGCGGACACCGACAAGGTGCTGGGCTGTCACATGGCAGGCCCCGAAGCGGGAGAAATCATTCAGGGCTTGGCCGTTGCGCTGAAGGCCGGCGCTACCAAACGAATCTTCGACGATACGGTGGGTATCCACCCGACCGCTGCTGAAGAGTTCGTCACCATGCGCACCCAAACAGGAATCTAGATAACAGTTGCGTCTGGTTGCGGCGAGCTTGCGGATACGGCGAAGGAGGAGGGGAGCCAGCTGCATCAGCCGGCCCTTTGCCGCAGAACGCGGGCCCCTCTGGTTTGGTTTGCGCCAAATGTTGTGTCGTTCCGCTGTCAGTGCTGCATGTGTTCGTGAGTGCTAGGCGTCGGGGCTTTGTCTTGGATTGACACCTCGACGGTTACCTCACCCGCGTGTTCGAATTCGAGGGTCAGCGGGAAACGTTCACCCGCAGCGAGCGGGGCGCTCAGTTCGAAGAGCATGACGTGGCTACTGCCTGGCTTGAACTCGACCTGGCCACCCGCAGGCACCTCGATCGAATCGATCTGCTTCATGCGCATCATGTCGCCTTCGTGCACGTGGGTGTGCAGCTCAGCCTTTTTCGCGCGCGGTGTGTGCACGCCCAACAGCCGGTCCGGTGCATCACCCGGGTTTTGCAAGGTGAAATAGACCGCACCGGTGGGGGCGGAGGGCGGCATGGCGCGCGACCACACGTGAGTGGCCTCGGGTGTTGCACCCATCATCTGGTGGTGAGCGTGGTTCTGATCAGCTGCCGTTGCCGACAAGCATGCCGTGCCGAGCGCAAGAAAAGTTACCAGGCGAAGCAACATGGAGATCTCCGAGGTGTTTGAAAGCGCAGCACATTAGCATGCTGCGTCCCGCTGACGTTGATCTGCGTCCGTGACGGGCATAGGCCGGTGTGGCGGCTGCGCGATTTCAATCAATCCACAGTGAGATCAACGGAACCTGCAGCGCCGCATCGTTTCTGTTTGAATGACACACGAACCTTCCGATCGGAGATGCATCAGCACAATGGAACGCAGTCGCTGGAGTCACAGGTTGCTGTCTGGCGGAAAGGAGCCCGATCCGCGCTTTACCCTGGCCAACGAACGGACCTTTCTTGCCTGGATACGAACGTCGCTGGCCGTGCTGGCAGGCGGCGTTGCGGTCGAGGCCTTCGCCAGTGAAATCTTCCCGCTGGAGATACGCAAGGTTCTGTCGATTTCACTGTTGCTACTGGCGATGTTCATCAGCTCGACCGCGTGCTTCCGCTGGCTGACCATCGAGCGAGCGATGCGTCACCAGGGGCCGTTACCATTCCCGCTGTTGATCCCGATCTTGTCCATCGGTGGCACGCTGGTGACGCTGGTCCTGATCGCTTTCGTCGCGTTACGCAACTGACTGAACGCCGATGCATATTTCCTTTCGCCGCCGTCTGGAGCCCAAGCCGCCGCCGCTACCACTGCATGAAGACCCTGGACTGCAACCCGAACGCACATCGCTGGCCTGGGGCCGGACCCTGCTGACGTTGATCACCGTAAGCGCACTGTTTCTGCGATGGATGCCTTACCACGGGACATTCGTCGCAGTGTTGGTCGCGCTATCGCTGGCCACTGCGTTGGGCATCTGGACGTCCCAGCAGCGACGCTACACGCGTAGCGCCAGCGGGGTGAAAAGCGGGCGAATCCAAGCTGATGCGCTGTCAGTACTGTGGCTCGGTGTGTCGGTGTTCGTGCTTGGCGTGCTAGGGCTTTACACCATCATTTTCCTGCCAATTAGCAGCTAGACAGTATTCATAGAGAGGCTTTGATGAGCACCGCCAATCAGCAATTTGCCAGCGACAACTATTCCGGAATTTGCCCGGAAGCATGGGAAGCGATGGCCCGAGCCAACCAGGGGCATGATCGCGCCTACGGTGACGATCAATGGACGTCGCGCGCAGCCGACCATTTCCGCCAATTGTTCGAAACCGACTGCGAAGTGTTTTTCGCCTTCAACGGTACAGCGGCCAACTCACTGGCATTGTCATCTCTGTGCCAGAGCTATCACAGTGTGATCTGCGGTGATATCGCGCACATCGAAACCGACGAATGCGGCGCACCGGAATTTTTCTCCAACGGCTCCAAACTGCTGGTGGCGCGGACCGAACAGGGCAAGCTGACGCCCGCGGCCATTCGCGAAATAGCGCTGAAACGCAAGGACATCCACTACCCAAAACCGCGCGTCGTCAGCCTGACCCAGGCCACCGAAATTGGCACTGTCTACCAGCCAGACGAGCTCCGCGCCGTTAGCGACACCTGCAAGGAGCTGGGGCTGCATCTGCATATGGATGGCGCACGCTTTGCCAATGCCTGCGCTTATCTTGGTCTGTCACCGGCTGAATTGAGCTGGAAAACAGGCGTAGACGTGCTCTGTTTTGGCGGCACCAAAAACGGCATGGCGGTCGGCGAGGCCATCCTGTTCTTCAATCGAGATCTCGCGGAGGATTTTGAGTATCGCTGCAAGCAGGCTGGCCAGCTTGCATCGAAGATGCGTTTTCTATCCGCACCATGGGTAGGCCTGCTGGAGGGTGGCGCCTGGATGAAATACGCCGCACACGCAAACAGCTGTGCGCAGTTACTTGCCAAACTGATCAGCGACGTTCCCGGTGTAGAACTGATGTTTCCAGTGCAAGCCAACGGCGTCTTTGTCAGCATCCCACCATTAGCGCTCGAAGCACTGAGGAGCCGCGGCTGGATGTTCTACACATTCATCGGCGTAGGCGGCGCACGCTTCATGTGCTCATGGGATACCAGCGAAGAGCGTGTGCGCCAACTGGCAGACGACATACGCAGCGTTGTTCTTGAAAATCAGTAAGCCATGGAAGAAGAGCCGCACATGTCATCCCAAAGCAGGAGGCTTGTGCGGCGAGAATGCGGTCGGTTTGCCGTACTCAGCAATAGTGAGTACGTACGTGTGCGTAAACCCAATACGCTATTTAACATAATATACATTATGCGAATCAGGTTGCCGCTCAATGAGATGATTGGGCAGCGACCACTCGAGGCCTCCAACCAAACTGTGGTCAGTCACCATTGGCGCCAATTTCAGTCAATAAATCGGAGAACGCCGTACCGCAGTGGTTACAAGGCTTTTTTTGCATAGAACCCCAGCCTAAGACGGACTTTGCGTCACGTCGAGATAGCGATTTTTTGCATCTCTGGAACGTTAAGGTGGCTAACAGGGACGTCGATTTGTGCTCTGCATGGCAACGTGCTCATAAAAAGAATCGCATTGAGATCTGAAAAGTCATAGAAAATTACAGCGGCGTCCGTTTCACCTTTGATTTCGTTGAAGTTTTAAAATTAAAGTCACTAAAAAAGAGAGAAAGCACACGTGAGCCGTCAGGCTGACCTTAGCTAGCGTGGCGGTAATCGCTGCTCGGGGGTATGAGCGCGGCAGATGTGGATATCTGATGTTCAGGCCGTCAAGCAGTGCATCCCGAATAGTTGTTTTGTTGGCCCACGGATTTCTTGCGATACACCGATGCCAATTGCCATAGGCTGGATAAGCTCACACCCACCTACCTTGGCAATGCTTCGGTTAGGGCTTTGCCAGTCGTCGCGTTCCGGGGGGTTGTAGCTGCATCTAGACGGACTTAGGGTCGCCCGTTCACAGACCTGTTCAGCCTGAATGCCTTGCCTAGGTCCAAATGCGGGAAACAGCCAAGGAGTTGCTTACCGAATCTTCGCACGGGCCTATGGCATCATCCAGACGCGATATCCGATAATCACCAGACCCGGATATTACTCTATACTGGCGGGGAGTACCTATTTAGGCGCATCTACCCAGGCTGGCCATTTTTATGTCGCAACGTCCCCAACCGTTCTTCGAGACATTTGATCGCTTTCACGAACTCAACTTCCTCCACCTCAATGGCGAGCTTCCGGTGGTTCGGGACTTCCTCCTTGGTTTTGGTGATGGGCTTGAGGCGGCTGAGGGGTATCGCGCCGTCCGGGGTTTTCTGAAGTCCTACGCTGGCAACGAAGCTACTTACAACTCTTACAGAACCCATGTTGAGCGCCTGTTGCTCTGGTCCCTGCTAGTGGCCGGTAAACCCATCGTCGAGTTGCGTCGACGAGACGCCGAAGCTTTCATGGAATTCTGCCTCAATCCACCGTCTGACTGGATTGGTCCTGTGGTGAAATCCCGCTTCTTGCGCTTGGGCAGCCGCAAGAAACTCGACACTGACAGCTACATTATCAATGAGCAATGGCGGCCCTTCAGCCACACCGTGGCGAAGCGCGAGCGCAAGATCGCCAGAGAGGCCGTGGCCACCCTTCCCTCCCGTCCCTATCGCATGTCCCAGGGCTCCGTGGCCCAGGTGTTTGCGGTATGTGGCAGCTTCTTCCAGCACGCCATTGATGAAGGCCTGACCGAGGTCAACCCGTTCCGGGCGGTGAAGCAGAAATCCATCTATAAGCAACGCAACACTCTAGATGTCGCTTCTCGCTCACTGACTCAGTTGCAGTGGAGCTATGTGATCGAAACCGCCGAGCAGATGGCTGTCGCTAATCCGCTGCACGAGCGCACTCTGTTCATCGTTGCCACTCTGTTTTCCATGTATCTACGGGTGTCCGATCTGGTGGGGCGGGATAACTGGAGGCCCACGATGGGTGATATCCGCCGCGATAGCATGGGTAACTGGTGGTTTCATGTGGTGGGTAAGGGAAACAAGGCGGCGAAGATCAGCATCCGCGACGATTACATCCAGAACTACCTAGTGCGTTATCGTCGGCACCTGCAGCTCTCTTCCCTCCCCTCCGCCCACGAAAAAACGTCGTTGATCAGCACGCTTAAGGGTCGAGGCGGCCTTTCCGACCGTCATATCCGGCTTCTTCTGCAAGAAGTGTTCGACAGTACCCTGGTGCGCATGGCCCAGGAAGGTTGGAACAACGATGAGATCGACCAGTTGCGTTCGGCGTCATTGCACTGGCTGCGACACACATCGGCCACCTTCGATGCGCCGCATCGGGACATGAAGGATCTGCAGGCCGATCTTCGCCATAACAGCCTCAGCACCACCCAGAATACCTACTACAACTCACTTGACGAACAGCGAGCTCACTCCGTGAAGGGGCTCAAAATAAAAAACTGAGAGTGCTCTCGCCTCAAACTCGCAGGTGAGCGACAACAAGGATTCAATATCCCCAATTCAATTAAACGTCGAGGCGATATAGCGTGACTCCTCGGCAATCGATCTCTGTCGTTGTTCCGCCTTATCGACGGCGGCGCTTCCGTGCAAATGGAGTGAATCTTTGAGAAAGTTCACGGCGCACTTTTCAGCCAGTTCCCAGTTCCTTAGCAAAAGATAGGGAGCGTCAGGTAGCCACTGCGCATCGTCAACGTTGACAGTGCGCTTATCTGGCTAGCCCCGAAGCTTCATTCGTCAGCGGTGCTGAACTGATGGTCGACGGCGGCTTTACTGCCTAAGGAGCAAGCCTATGAGCATTAGCATTATTGGAGCCGGTGCCATTGGCACCGCACTTGCCCGATTACTTGGTAACCGTCCGCCGAACCCATCTCCCCGCTTCTTCCAGATAGCGGCATGGTGTGCACCTATTTTTGGTGGACACCATTTCAAGCCACTTTCTGGAGGGTTTCGTGTCTCGACAGCGCCGTACATTCCCCAAGGCTTTCAAGGCCCAGGTCATCGAAGAGTGCGCCCAGTCCGGTGCTTCCGTCGCCGGCGTGGCGCTCAGCCACGGGCTCAATGCCAACCTGGTGCATAAATGGATTCGTAAGCAGCGCGAGCCGCTACCGGTCGTATCTGCACGCTTTATCCCGGTGCCGCTCGGCATCCTGCCTTCAGAGCAGGCCAGCTCTGAAGAGCTGACGATACGAATCGAAATCCCCTACCACGCCGGCAGTCTGTCGGTGCACTGGCCGGTGCAGGACGGCGAAGGCTGTACACGCTTGCTGCGCGGGCTGCTCGCATGATTCGCATCGATCGCATCTGGCTGGCCACCGAGCCGATGGACATGCGCGCCGGCACCGAAACCGCATTGGCCCGTGTAGTGGCGGTATTCGGTGCGGCGAAGCCGCACTGTGCTTATCTGTTCGCCAACCGCCGCGCCAACCGCATGAAAGTGTTGGTGCATGACGGTGTAGGGATCTGGCTGGCCGCGCGGCGATTGAACCAAGGCAAGTTTCACTGGCCAGGCATCCACCGCGGCTTGGAAGTTGAACTCGACACCGAGCAGCTTCAGGCTTTGGTGCTCGGTTTACCCTGGCAGCGGGTTGGTGCAGCCGGTGCGATCACAATGCTGTAGCGCCGGCCATTAGCCTATCGCTTTATCTGCGCGGATCGCCTGCTCTGGCACAATCAGCGGCATGACTTCCTTGCCCAATCTCGACCAACTAACACCTGAGCAACTGCGCGCACTGGCCGCCCAGTTGCTCACGCAGGTCGATGCGATGGGCAAAAAGATCCACCGTGATCAAACCATCATCGAGCAGCTCACCCACGAAATCGCCTGGTTCAAGCGCCACAAGTTCGCCAAGCGTAGCGAGCAACTAAGCCCTGAACAGGGCAGCCTGCTGGATGATTTGCTCGACACGGACATCGCCGCCATCGAGGCGGAACTGAAAACCCTCAATCCTCCGGCTGAACCCCGCCAACAGCCCAAGCGCGCGCCGCTGCCAGCCCAGTTTCCGCGTACTGTGATCCGTCACGAGCCGCAGAACACTCAATGCGCCTGCGGCTGCCCGCTGCAACGCATCGGCGAAGACATCAGCGAAAAGCTGGATTACACGCCTGGCGTGTTCACCGTCGAACAGCATGTGCGTGGCAAGTGGGCCTGCCGCCAGTGCGAAACATTGATCAGGCGCCGGTACCAGCCCAGGTGATCGACAAGGGCATCCCGACTGCCGGCTTGCTGGCTCATGTCATGGTGGCCAAATACGCCGATCATCTGCCGCTGTACCGGCAAGAGAAGATCTTTGGCCGTGCGGGTCTGGCTATCGCGCGTTCGACATTGGCGCAGTGGGTCGGACAAACCGGCGTACAGCTCCAACCATTGGTCGATGCCCTGCGCGAGGCGGTACTGGCGCAAGGCGTGATCCATGCCGACGAAACCCCCGTGCAAATGCTGGCCCCTGGCGAGAAGAAAACCCACCGGGCTTACGTCTGGGCATACTGCACCACACCCTTCGCCGACCTGAAGGCCGTGGTCTATGACTTCAGCCCAAGCCGTGCAGGTGAGCATGCGCGCAATTTTATGGGTCAGTGGAATGGCAAACTGGTCTGCGACGACTTCGCCGGCTACAAGGCCAGCTTCGAGCAGGGCATCACCGAAATTGGCTGCATGGCCCACGCCCGCCGCAAATTTTTCGATCTGCACTCAGCGAACAAAAGCCAGTTAGCCGAACAGGCGCTGCACTCCATTGCCGGGCTGTATGAAATCGAGCGGCAAGCACGGCACATGAGCGATGAAGAACGCTGGCGAATACGCCAGGAAAAGTCTTCACCGATCCTCGATGCGCTGCATGACTGGATGCTGGCCCAGCGTGATCGGGTGCCCAATGGATCAGCCACGGCAAAAGCCCTGGATTACAGCCTAAAACGCTGGCTAGCGCTGACGCGCTATCTGGAAGATGGAGCCGTGCCCATCGACAACAATCAGGTCGAGAACCAGATTCGGCCTTGGGCATTGGGGCGCTCGAACTGGCTGTTTGCCGGTTCACTACGCAGCGGCAAACGGGCGGCTGCGATCATGAGCCTGATCCAGTCAGCACGCCTCAACGGTCACGATCCGTACGCCTACCTGAAGGACGTGCTCATGCGGCTACCAACGCAGCGGGCAAGCGAAATCAGTCAACTGCTGCCGCATCAGTGGATACAGCCTGAAGCAGGCATGTAACCACAGCGGTGTATCACCCCAAACAGCCTACCCGTAATAGTCTCGCACTGATTTTTTGGGCGTTCACGATGTGATACACGGTAAGCGTTCAGCGTGTGATACAGCTACCCGTGCAGCCTGTGATACAGATACGCAAGGTGAGTTAGCTAGACGCTTACCCTCCTAAGGCGCAATAGCCAGGCCATGAGAGCGTCCGCTTCTGGCCCGAAAGTGGCCTAACGATTAGTCACACGCGATCGCGGGCTGCTATACACGAACGAGGCACCACCACCATAGCTGCGCGAGCAGGATCACTTCACTAAAGGCTCATCCATGACTATGCGAGCAGTATCGGGAGCGACGAAGAATCGGTACGCGGTACCGAAAAAAGAAGACGGAAAGGTTCTTGTGTAATTGATGTGACCAGGAGAGGCGCTCGGCGTGAGTGTCGAAATAGTCGCCCCGGGGTGCGGTTGCGGTCGTAGCCCTGAAACTGGTCGAAACGATAGCGGTCGCCCGATTGCACCATACCGCACTGGACCACTGCGTTCGATCGATAGGATTGTTTGCAGCCTACGGGAGGATGACAAATGACCGGATTGGCGCTATGCCGGCCGATAAAGCCACTAAGTTCTGTCATGACGTCTAAGATCTTTTCTAGCGACTGCACAGATCACCTTCGCGTGGCGCTCAGGTTGGTAGATTACTCAGCCATGAACCCATTCGATCTCCCGCTTCAAGGACGATGACCACAACTGAATAGGTCAACGGCGCTCAAAACTGGCTTACGCCGTTTAGCGTGATTGCTCATTACGATACAGCAGGTAGCTTAGGATCGACCGCAGCTTTCCAGCTTTGACCGGTTTGTTCAGCACCGGGACTCCGACGCCTTGCAGTTGACGGCGGCACTGGTCGCTGCGGTCAGCGGTAATCATCACCACCGGGATCGGGACGCCGAAATGTACCCGCAAGGCCTGCGCCACGTTCCAGCCGGTCGCACCCTGATCCAAATGGTAGTCGGCAAGAATCAACTCGGGCGGCAGCTCATTCAGAGCCGCCAGAGCAGCCGCCTCGTCGGAGGCGACTAGCACCTCGCAACCCCATTGCCCGAGTAGCGCGGCCATGCTGTGCAAAATGCTCAGATCGTTATCCAGTACCAACAATCGGCGCCCTGGCAGCGGATCGCCCATCATTGGCATCATCAAAGGCGCTTCGCTGACTGATTCCCACGGCACCGCGACCAGGGGCACGTCAATGCTGAATACCGAGCCGCGACCCGGCTGCGAGCGAACATGTATGTGGTAGTCGAGCATGGTGGCGATCCGGTCGACGATGGCTAGTCCCAGGCCGACCCCCGCGCGTTCAGCGGCGCGCTGAACGCCCAGTTGGTTGAATTCCAGAAAGATTGACTGCATCTGATCCGCCTCGATGCCGCAGCCGGTGCGCAGCGCATACGCCGGGATGTAATGGTCGAAGCCAAGACCTTCCGATTCCGCCACCGATTGGAATTCGGAAACCAGCGGCAGCAGCACTTCATCCAGACGGTACACCTCGATGTCCGGCTTGATCGCTCGTTGATCGAGCTTGGAAATGTCCAGCAAGTCGGTGAGTAAATCTTCCGCACCTTCCAGCGCCTGATGCGCTCGCTCGACGAGATTCCGTTCCGCGCCGGGCAAACTCCGCTCGCGCAAGGTCGATATCAACAGGCGCGCCGCGTTGAGCGGCTGCAACAGATCGTGGCTGGCCGCCGCTAGATACTTGTCCTTGCTTTGGTTGGCCGCCTCGGCTGCATCACGGGCCTTGCGCAGTTCGACAGTTCGTTCGGCGACGCGCTGTTCCAACTGCTCGTTGAGCTGCAGCAACCGCAGCTGAGCCAATTTGCGCTCGGTGATATCGGCAACGAAACCCTCGACCAAACCATCTTCATCCGGTTTGAGCAGCAAGTTCATTATTACGTCGATCGCGCTACCGTCCTTGCGACGCAAGCGGGTCTCATAGCCAAACAGGCCCCGTTGATCACTAAGAATGCGGCGGATGCGGTTCAGCTCTTCCTCACCGCCGACGAATAGATGATGCGATAGATCGGTTAGCCCCCAGAGCGCGTCCGAGGGGCTGTCGTAGCCGAGCATACCTGCCAATGCGGGATTGGCCGCGCGGATGCCTTCCTGCAGGCTGGCTTGAAAGATGCGATGCACTGCATGTTCGAACAGCCATTTGTAGCGATTGCGCTCGGCTTCCAGCTCTTCGAGGCGCGCAACCAGTTCTGGATAGTGACTTTTACGAGCCGAATGCGTGCCAAGCCCAAGCAGGCCAGCGAGAGCGTCGTCCTGCTCAGAGTGCTTCGGCATATACCACTTCGACGTCGCGCTGGGTCGACGAGCGAGGATTGGTCAGGATGCAGGGGTCCTGCATAGCGTGCCGCGACAGGAAAGGGATGTCCGAAAGATTCACGCCATGCAACCCCAGCGTTTCGTTGAAACCAATGGCTTGCTTGAGCTGAACCAGATGAGCGACCAGACCATCGCGAATCTGCGCATGGGTCATGCCGCGCGTATCGATGCCGAATGTTTGCGCCACAATTTTGAAACGCTCGGGCGCAGCGCTGTAATTGAACGCCACTACATGCTCGACCAACACTGCGTTGCACAAGCCATGCGGGAGGTCGAGATAGCCGCCAAGGCTATGGGACATCGCATGCACTGCACCGAGAATCGCATTGGAAAACGCCAGCCCGGCCTGCATGCTGCCGAGCATGATTTTCTCGCGCAGCTCGATATCTGCCGGATTGGCGATCATCTGCACTAGATGACCATTGATGAGGCGCATCGCTTCCAATGCGTGCGGGTCGGTCAGCGGCCCGTTGCCGGTCGAGACGAAGGCTTCGATGGCATGCACCAGCGCATCAATGCCGGTACAGGCCGAGAGGAACGGATCCATGCTGAGGGTCGTTTCCGGATCGATCAGCGACACATCGGGTACGGCGCCCTTGCTGACGATGGAAAACTTCATCCGCTCGGTCTGGTTGGAGATGATCACGAACTGCGAAACATCTGCGGAGGTGCCGGCCGTGGTTGGGATCAGAATCAGCGGCGGGCTCGGCACGCGCAGCGTGTCGACGCCTTCGAATTCAATGATGTTGCGACCATGTGCGACCGCAATACCGATGCCCTTGGCGCAGTCCATCGGGCTGCCACCGCCTACCGCGACGATGACGTTGCAGCCTTCGTTGCGATAGACCTCAGCGCCCAGCATCACTTCCTCGGAACGAGGATTGGCCGAGACCTGGGTAAACAGATGGTAGTCAATGTCCTGGCGGGTCAGGCTTGCCTGGACGTCGCCGATCCACCCTGCGGCAACCACACCTGGGTCGGAAACCAGCAGCACCTTGCGTGCGCCAAAGTTCTTCGCGTAGTTGCCAGCACTGTGCCGACAACCCGCACCAAACACGATCTCGGGGGAAACGAATTTGCGCTGCAGACTAAGATTGGGGCTCATACAACGGCCTATAGTTATTATTTTGTTACGTTCGCCAAGCCTACTGTTTTCTACGATCAAAGCAATCCACAACGGTGCATACGGCCATGAATGCCAGCCGGCTCAGCGAAGAAGCTCCGGATAGAAGCGACATTCCCGCTCCAGCGCATCGGCCAGGTTGGTCGCCTGCCGGAAGCCGTGGCGCTCTTCTGGATAAAAACAATATTCGACTGTCACGCCTCGTTCGCGCAGAGCGGCAACCATGGACTCGGTCTGCTCGGGTAGCACCACCGCGTCTTGCCCGCCTTGAAAGAAGACCACCGGCACCCGAATCAGCCCCGCATTGAGTAACGGCGTCCGCTGCCGGTAGCGCTCGGCGTAGAGCTCTGGATCGCCTATCAGCCAATCCAGATAATCGGCTTCAAACTTGTGCGTAACCCGGCGCAACGCCAACGGATCACTGACGCCGTAGAGGCTGGCACCGCCGCTAAAATCAGCATTAGCAGCCAGTGCGCAGAGCGCGCTGTAACCGCCCGCGCTCGAACCCCGGATGAACGTTCGCGTCGGATCGATCTGGCCGTTCGTGGCGAGCGCCTGTACCGCGGCGCAGGCGTCTTCCACTTCGATCACACCCCATTCGCCTCGCAACTGCTGACGATAAGCACGCCCGAAACCGCTGCTGCCGCGGTAGTTGATATCAGCCACGGCGAAACCGCGCTGAGTCCAATATTGGATGCGCGGATCGAAGACCGGGTAGCTGGCGGACGTAGGCCCGCCATGCATGAACACCACGAGCGATGGCTGTTCTTGTGAAGGACCTTGGCACTGTGCATTGCTCGGCGGGTAGAAAAATGCGTGCGCCACCTCGCCTTGCCCGGTAGCGAAACTGAACGCCTGGGGGCACGACAACTGATCGGCCGCCAAAGGCTGTTCGCCTCCGGCGAGCATTTCGATGCAGCTGGTAACCCTGTCGATTGCTAACACGGCAGGCGTCAGGCCCGACGAGCCTGCTATGCAGTAAAAGTGTCGCTCGCCGGCAGCAAGTTGGCGGCAACGGCTGAATTCCATCGCCAGCTGGCGTTCATTACCTTGGCTGTCTTGTTCGAACAACAGTCCGTAGCCATCCATTATGCGTGTCAACAGCAAAGCGCCGTCCGCCGAGGGTAGATAGCTCACCGTTCCCAGCTGCCAGGGCGCCGGGGCATGATCACACCCAGCCGCAGCCGCGCCGGTTACCGGAACAAGGCTGTCGTCCTGCATTCTCCAAGGCTGCCACCAGCCTTCGCGGTCAGTCAGGCAATACAAGGCGCCATCCGGAGCGAAGCGCGGCTGTTGCAGCGACTCATTTCCCGCTGCGCCGGCCAGGCACCGCGGCGCTCCCCAGCGATCATTTTCGGTACGTTCGGCAATCCAGAGGCTGGTGGACGTCCAAGGTTGTTCGGGGCGTTGCCACTCGATCCAGGCAAGACGTTGGCCTGTCGCATCCAAGGTCGGTGACGAGTAAAAGTCGCTCCCCTCGATAAGTACGCTTCGGCTGCCATCAACCAGCGAAACGCTGACCAGACGATGCTCTGAGCGAGCTTCTTCGGCGGTTTCTTCCACGGCGAGAATGGCCCGCTGGCGCGTGTCGAACTGCAGATCACCGTACCGGCAAGCGTCGTCATCGGTCAGCGCGATGGGCGGCGTCGCTGCGTCCGTAGATAGGCCCTGCAGGTAGATTTGCTGATCCTGCTCGTTGACGAACGCAACCCCGGCGTCGGTCAGGCAGAAGGCACCGCCGCCGTATTCGTATACACGGCTGCGAAGCGAGAACCCGGGCGGCGTGAGGCTACGCAAGCCGCGAGCGTGCCAATACCACAACGTGGAACGCACATCGGCCGGATCGTACTGAACCCAGAACACGCCCCCATGGCCAGCGCGAAGCTCGGCAAAGTCACAACTTGCAGAGGCGGCATCTTCGGCAGTCCAGTCGCTGGGCCAGAAGCCATAGGGGATTGCGGTCTTGGTCATCCAAACGGTTCCAGTCGGTTAGGCGTCGATCGATGACCTTATACCCTGAGGATCAGCTTCGATGCCTTCTCGTTACGAAAGGTCAGCTCATCAAGCCCGCGTGGCGCTTCTTCGGCCTCGGTGCGGGCGGCAAGAATCTTGTCGTGGTGCGCAGACTTGCTGCACACCGGATCGGCATTGGCCGCATCGCCAGTGAGCATGAAAGCCTGGCAGCGGCAGCCGCCGAAGTCCTTTTCCTTCTCGCCGCAGGATTGGCAAGGCTCGGGCATCCAATCGAAACCGCGAAACTTGTTGAAGCCAAAAGAATGCTTCCAGATCTGCTCGATGCTCTGCTCGCGAACGTTAGGGAAGCTGATCGGCAGTTGACGCGCGCTGTGACAAGGTAGCGCTGTGCCGTCCGGTGTGATGTCGAGAAACAGGTTGCCCCAGCCGTTCATGCAGCCCTTGGGACGCTCTTCGTAATAATCGGGCGTGACGAAGATCAGCTTGCAGGGATGGTTTTCGGCGGCGAGTTTGTCGCGCCACTGGTTGGTGATGCGCTCGGCACGCACCAACTGATCCTTGCTTGGTAGCAGCCCGGCGCGATTGAGTTCGGCCCAGCCATAGAACTGACAGATGGCGAGCTCCACGAAGTCGGCTTCCAATTCCAGACACAGCTGGATGATGCGCTCGATGTTGTCGATGTTGTGCCGGTGGGTAACGAAGTTCAGCACCATCGGATAGCCATGCGCTTTTACCGCTCGTGCCATGGCGAGCTTCTGCGCGAAAGCCTTCTTCGAGCCGGCGAGCAGGTTGTTCACCTCCTCATCGGCGGCCTGAAAGCTGATCTGGATGTGGTCGAGCCCGGCGTCGGCGAACGAAGCGATCTTCTCTTCGGTCAGGCCGATGCCCGAGGTGATCAGATTGGTGTAATAGCCGAGGTCTCGCGCCGCTTTGATCAGCTCGGCCAGATCTTGCCGGACCAGCGGCTCACCGCCGGAAAAGCCCAGTTGCGCCGCGCCCATCTCGCGGGCCTGTCGGAACACCTCGATCCACTCGGCAGTGCTCAGCTCGTCCTTGCTGCGGGCGAAATCCAGCGGGTTCGAGCAGTACGGGCATTGCAGCGGGCAACGATAAGTCAGCTCCGCCAGCAGCCACAGCGGCGGACCGGGCTCAAAGCCGGGCTTAGCGAAGCTCGATCCAGAACCGTTCAACGGCCACCTCCAGAAACGCGACGATATCTTCCTCAATCCCTTCTGCATCCGGGAAGCGCGCCTGCAGATCGGCGACGATGGCGCCGACGGTGCGAGCCCCATCAACTTCAGCCAGTACCGCCGCGGCACTTTCGTTGAGCTTGATCATGCCTTCGGGATAAAGCAGAACGCCCTTGCTGCGACGTGGTCAACCGCGGCGCTGCTATCTACGGCGACAAGATTTACTTCGGCACCCTCGACGCTCAGGTGGTGGCGCTGAACAAGGACACCGGCAAGGTCGTCTGGAAGAAGAAATTCGGCGAGCACGGCGCGGGTTACACGATGACCGGCGCGCCCACCCTGATCAAGGATCAGAAGAGCGGGAAGGTTTTGCTAATCCACGGCAGCTCCGGCGATGAATTCGGCGTTGTCGGCAAGTTGTTCGCACGCGATCCGGACACGGGTGAAGAAGTCTGGATGCGGCCCTTCGTCGAAGGTCACGTTGGCCGACTGAACGGCAAGGAGAGCACGCCGACCGGCGACATCAAGGCGCCCTCCTGGCCGGATGACCCGAACTCACCCACCGGCAAGAAGGAAGCCTGGAGCCAGGGCGGCGGCGCTCCGTGGCAGAGCGCGAGCTTCGACGCCGAAACCAATACCATCATCGTCGGCGCGGGCAATCCGGCGCCCTGGAACGGCTGGGCACGCACCGCCGATGGCGGAGATCCGAAGGATTACGACAGCCTCTATACCTCTGGGCAGGTTGGCGTCGACGCCACCACTGGCGAAGTGAAGTGGTTCTACCAGCACACACCGAACGATGCCTGGGACTTCTCCGGCAACAATGAGCTGGTCCTGTTCGATTACAAGAACAAAGATGGCAAGACCGTCAAAGCCACGGCCCACGCCGACCGCAACGGCTTTTTCTATGTGGTCAACCGCGAGGACGGCAAACTGCAGAACGCCTTCCCCTTCGTCGACAACATCACCTGGGCCAGCCACATCGACCTGAAGACCGGGCGGCCGGTGGAGAACGAGGGCCAGCGCCCGCCGAAGCCTGAGCCCGGCGAGGCGCACGGCAAATCAGTGGAAGTCTCACCGCCCTTCCTCGGCGGCAAGAACTGGAACCCCATGGCTTACAGCCAGGATACTGGCCTGTTCTACGTTCCCGCCAACCATTGGAAAGAGGACTACTGGACCGAGGAGGTCAGCTACAAGAAAGGCAACGCTTACCTCGGCCAAGGCTTCCGCATCAAGCGCATGTATGACGATCACGTCGGGATTCTGCGTGCCATGGACCCCACCACCGGCAAGGTCGCCTGGGAGCACAAGGAACCGCTGCCGCTCTGGGCCGGCGTCCTCGCCACCAAGGGCAACCTAGTGTTCACCGGTACAGGTGATGGCTACCTGAAGGCCTTCAACGCGAAAACCGGCGAGGAGCTCTGGAAATTCCAGACCGGTAGCGGAATCATCGCGCCGCCGATCACCTGGGAACAGGACGGCGAGCAGTTCATTGGCGTGACCGTTGGCTACGGCGGCGCTGTGCCGCTGTGGGGCGGCGACATGGCTGTGCTGACCAAGCCGGTTGCTCAAGGCGGCTCGTTCTGGGCGTTTCGAATCCCTAGTTGGGAAAACCAGACCGCCAAACGATAAGACGCCGGCTGTGCTCGATGAGCGAGCACAGCCGCACACGGAACAGCTGGCGGGACATGAACTGGATTGGCCTACAGAGTTGGCGCTCTCCTGGCCTGACGGTCCTCGCCTGAGCCGGCTGCTCTTTCTTCACCTATCGAACATGGGAACCGCCATGAACATATCCCGCTATCTGCTGCCCATCGCAGTGATCCTCAGCGCGCCGCTGCACGCTGACGACCAGCCGCCCACCATCAATGGCTGTGTCATCCAGCCAGAAAGCAAATGTGCCAACGCCGATCTTCGCGGCGCCGACCTGAGCAACCAGGACATGCGCAAGATGGATCTGACCGGCGCCGATCTCACCGGGGCCAACCTGAGGCATGCCAATCTCGACCTGGCCAATCTGGAGAAGGCCAACTTGACCGGCGCCACCCTCACCCGCGCCAGTCTTCAACAAGCCAACCTGCGTCTGGCGAACTTCACCGATGCGCAATTGGTGGCCATTCAGGGTTGGGGACTGTTCGCGCAGGCCGCGCGATTCAATGGGGCCAACCTGACTGCGGCCAATCTCGAATTCGCTCGTTTGAGCGGTGCGAAGTTGCATGGTGCCAACCTCACCGCCGCCAACCTGGAAATGACCTGGCTAAGCAAGGCCGACCTCGACCATGCGAATCTGACCGACGCTAATTTGCAGGAAGGCAAGCTCAACGATGCCAATCTCGGCAACGCGACCCTGACTGGCGCACGCCGACACTATGCAACCTTTCAAGGCAGCAATATGGACGGTTGCTTCGATTGCCCAGTGGACTGGGAGAAGTAATACGACGGGTGCATCGAACCAGCGCGCCATGCGCTTTAATGGCAGGTGCGCGCCCGTTCCCAGGGGCGACGATTCAGCGGCTTGAAGTGGAGGCCCTATCGATATCCGCATTCCCCAGTTGACCGACCTCGAGCGCCTGCCCCGCTTCGACGGTCTCGCCCTCGACCGTATCGTCACGCCGTCGACGCCCGAGGAATTCGCCCAGGCCGTCGACGACATCCTGACCTTTGCACAGATCGGGTTCGATACCGAATCCAAACCCACCTTCACAGTAGGCGAGCTGTCCAGCGGGCCTCACCTCATTCAGTTCGCAACGCCAACAAAAGCCTATCTTTTTCAGATCGGAATACCCGGTTGCGTCGAGGCCGCTAAGCGGGTGCTGGAGACGGACCAAGTATTGAAAGTCGGATTCGGTCTGGCGTCCGATCGCAGCCGTCTACGCACCCGGTTGGGGATCGAATTGCGGCACAGCGTCGATCTTGGTTCGGCGCTGAGATATCACGGCAAGAAGGGTCAGGTCGGGCTTCGCGGTGCGGTGGCGGCGGTACTGGGTGCCGGTATAAGCAAGTCACGCAGCGTGTCGACTTCCAACTGGGCTAACAAAAATCTGGCCGAAGCGCAGCAGCGTTATGCCGCCAACGATGCCTATGCCGCGCTGATGGTATTTCTTGCATTGGATGCGCAGTCGCGAGCGTTGCTACTGGATCGAGTGATATGAGGCTCGGCCTGGACGACGGACCGTCCGGCCTGAAATGCATACTCAACGAAGGATTGCCGGGTTCCTTTCGCCATCCCTGCCCCAACGTCTATCCGGCGCTGGATGTCCTTTCGCACGTTGTGTTGCAGCTTGAACCGAGATCTGGCTGACCTCTCCGCGACTGCTGAGAGGTCCGGCCAATGATTTTATCGTCGACACGCACCTCCCTGTGCCGTCGTTTTTTACGCTTACAACGCATCCCAAACGTAACGTACGCCCAACCAGCCAGCACGCGGCGCACCGGGCGCGATGAACTGCTCGTGGCGCCACTCCTCCGGGTCGGTTTCGAAGGCATTGCCAGCGCCTACGAAAGGGTTTTCGGCCAAGGCGCCGCTCGTGGCATAGCGCTTGTCGAACAGGTTGTCGACCCGACCGAACAGAGTCCAGTCACGAGCGAAGCGGTAATCGGCACTCAGATTGACCACCGCATAACCCGGCAGTGTGCCGCTGCCCTCGACCTCGTCGTTGGACTGATGACGATTGTTCTCATTGCCCCGCACATACTGCTCGGAATACGCCAGCACAGTTGTACCGATACGAAGCCGATCGTTCAGATTCCAGTCCAAGCCGAGCTTGAGGTTGTGTTTCGGCAACCCTGGCAGGTAGTCGCCACGGGAGATGTGAATCTCGTCATCCGGGCAGCCGCCCTCGCCCTCGGTGCTGTTGTTCTCGGCCAGGATGCATGCAGAGGACTGTAACGTGGCGTGCAAGTAGGTGTAATCCACCCGCCAATCGACCGGCCCTTGCTCGCCGGCCAGGCCCAGCTCGATACCTTGGCGCCTTGTGCGGCCGAAGTTGGTGAAGTAACCCTTGCTACCACCGGTTCCGACGAACAGCAGATCATCGTGGTTAAGGCTGCGGAAGGCCGTGACGTTCCATTCGGTGCCGCTGGCCAGCTGGCCGCGCACGCCAAATTCCAGGGTGCGAGTGACGACCTGTTCCAGGAATGGATCGGCGGCCATGGCGTTGGGCAGGCTGCAGGGATTTTCCGGATCGGCACAACCCAGTTCGATCGGCGTCGGCGCCCGATTGCCTTGGGAGTAACCTCCGTAGAGGGTCACCGCGGGCTGTAACTGCCAGGCGAACCCCAGCGCCGGGTTCAGCTTGCGATAGGTGAAATCGCCATTGAGGTCATCTCCCATGCGATCGGTGTTGACTACCCGGGTGCGGTTGTAGCGTAGCGAGCCGGTCAGCTGCAGCGCGTCGGTTAGCGACCATGTGTCGGTGGCGTAGAGACTGGAAGTGCGGGTGCGACCCAACAGGCTATTGGCTGGGTCTTCGGCCTCGGTGGCAAGAATGCCGCGCTTATCGGTCAGCTCACCGCCTTGCTCGCTCTGGTGAAAGCTGGCGCGGGTGTTGTCGTGGGACAGGCCAAAGGCGAACTGGTGGGCCCCGGCATGACGGGACCACTGCAGGGCCAGGCCGTAGGCGCGCTGGCTAGTACGGGTGCGGTTCAGCACGCCGGTTTCCGGACCCTCGCCGGCCAGGAAGCCGTCGTCTTCCCACTCTTCATATTCGTCTTCGTACTCATCGTTTCCGTCACCGTTAAGGGTCGCTGTGCGGGTGCGCCGCAAATAGACGGTGCCGGACAGCCGGTCGCTATCGCTCAGCCAGTGACTGCCGGAAAACGCCATTAGGTGGCTACGGTTCTCAGTCTGGTCGGGATAGGTAAAAATCGCGTCGCGGTCCTGCTCATGCATGCTTTCGGGGATCAGTCCGTTACCAATCAGATCGTTGTCAGCATGAGCCAGCGTCAGGGCCAGGTCCGTGCTGTCTGTGGTCCAGGCGAATTTGCCGAACAGCTGGCCTACCTCAGACGGCGAATGGTCGCGCCAGCCGTCTTCATCCATCCCTTCGGCCGCCAAGTACCAGGAAAACTCCTCATGTTGGCCGCCATGCTCCACTGAGCCACCGTAGCGGCCAAAGGAGCCGCCGTAGAGTTGCGCCGCGCCGCCAGGATGAGTGTCGCCCCGCTTGGTTTCCAGCGCCAGGGCGCCGCCGAGTGTGTTGAGGCCGTACAGTGGGTTGGAGCCAGGCACCAGAGCCGCCCCAGCGATGGCGGTCTGGGGAATAAGGTCCCAGTGCACCACGTCGCCGAACGCTTCATTGATGCGCACGCCGTCGAGAAACACCGATAGGCCTTGGGCCGTGCCCAGTAGCGGCGAAGCGGTGAAGCCCCGGTAATTCAGGTCTGCCTGATAGGGGTTGCCCTGGGTCTCGTTGAGGTTGACGCTCGGCAGACCGCGCTGCAGTTTTTCTGCCAGAGACTGCCCTCCCAGCTTGCGCAGGCGCTCGTCGTCCAGGGTTTGAATGTTGGCCGGAACCCGATCCTTCGGCAGATCGATGCCGGGCAGCGGAGTCGTGGCGACAACCTCATCACTCTTGAGCTCGAGTGGCTCCTCAGCCTGGGCGAAACCAGGCAACAAGCCGGCAACGGCGAGCGAAAGCAGCGTGCGACGGGGCGTCCAGCTGCGGCAGATCTGATATTGCATGGGCATTCCTTGTTCTTGTTTGGCGGATCGTGCCGGGGCGGGTTTGCGGGCGACTCTCCATGCTGGCCGATGTCGGCTGGCAAACTGCCAGAACTGATTATCGAGAGCTTCCGCGCACCGCCGATAGGGAAAAATTCCCGGTGCTGCCGGGAATTTTTCCCGACCCCGTGGCGATTGGTCTTACTACCGCCGGAGTAATCCGGAACGAAGGCCTTCGAACCAGATGCTCGATGCAATGCCGGCTCTGGCCTGCTGATCGCCGACCGTCCATACGATTTTTTGGAATACCGGGGCCCTGGTGAGGCTGGCCTTTCTATTGGCTTCAGCTAGTCGACCTGAGGCAGTGCGGATTTTCGAAAAAGGGCGCGTGCGCCTGACGTCGAGCGCTAGAAAAAATTATCAGGAATCGCTACGGACGGGAGCGTGCAGCGCTGACCTGCGTAGCCTCGACCTACCATTTTGCGGGCGCTATCAGAGATATCGGCAAGGCGATTGGCCTTCCGCCTGACCAGGTGGATGCGTTAGCAAAATGCTGCGGTGCCTGGAGCGATCAGATGCCGCCACCGGAAAGGCTTCGAGAAGCGGGCTTTGACCCAGACAATCAGACCATCCGGATGGTGCTCATCCTAACTGACCTCCTTGTTGGGTTTCCTCGTCATCTGTCTCAGCACCCTGGGGGGTTCGTTATTTCGGAGCATCCGTTGTCCACACTGGTACCGGTAGAAAATGCTGCCATGGCGGATCGCACAGTAATCCAGCGCCATCGTTCAGCGCCTGCGAGAAAGCCGGCATGAGCACGTTGGGGATGCCTTCTTCCAGACCTATTCCAGCCATCACGATATGGATGAACGTGTCGGGGGTGGCCGCGGTGAGCGCACTGTTGAGGGCAAGCTCCGGTCGCACGCTGAGAGGCGTCGTTGCGCTTTTGTAGTGGCATGACCCGCAGGCTGCCCAGTACAGGACGGCTCCGGCGTCGGGTTCCAGGCGGCTGCCGAGAGCGGAGGTCGCCAGCGCTTTGGCCAGCGCTTCATCGCTGCCTGTCTTCAGTGCGGAGGAGCCGTTGAGGTCGGCAAAATAGACGGCTATTGCCTGGATATCGGCGTCGGGAAGCCTGCCCAGGTCGTGCACGACGTCCGACATCTTGCCCGCGGCAACGCCGTGCAGGGCAGTCGCTCCGCTGCGCAGGTAGGTGAACAGCTCGTCTTGGGTCCAGGGTAGCGGTGTGGTATTGGCAGCCGTCAGTGCCGGCGCGAACCAGCCTTCGATCATCGCGCCCGCGTAGCTGTCGTCAGCGGCTTTCTCGGCGCCCAGCACGTTGCGTGGCGTGTGGCAGGCGGCGCAATGGCTCAAGCCCTCGGCGAGATAGGCGCCGCGGTTCCATGCTTTGCTCTTGCCGGCGACCGGCCGATAGCGGCCCTGGTCCATAAACAGCAGCTTCCAGCCGGCTTGCAGGACGCGGATGTTGAAGGGGAACGGCAGGGTATTGCGCTGCGCCGGCGCGCTCACCGGCTCACGCGTCATGAGGAAGGCATAGAGTGCCCTCACATCCTCGTCGGCGACCTTGGTGAAGTGGGGGTCGTCTCAGAAAACGGAAAATAAAGCACGCTAAGCCGGTTGCAGAGGCCGTAGCGGCCTGAACTTCCCCGCGCCGATCTTGGCGCTGCTGCGCCATAGGTAATCACCGGTCAGGTTGATGTGCTCCCAGCCGAGTGGCGACAGGTACTGCAATAGCGAGTCATCGACGGCATGACCATTGCCGCGCAACGCATGCGCCGCACGCTCCAGGTAGACCGTGTTCCACAGCACGATGGCCGCCGTCACCAGGTTGAGGCCGCTGGCCCGGTAGCGCTGCTGCTCGAAACTGCGGTCACGGATTTCACCAAGGCGGTTGAAGAACACGGCACGGGCCAGCGCATTGCGCGCCTCGCCCTTGTTCAGCCCGGCATGCACGCGGCGGCGTAGCTCGACGCTTTGCAGCCAGTCGAGGATGAACAGCGTGCGCTCGATGCGGCCCAACTCGCGCAGCGCGACGGCCAAGCCGTTCTGGCGCGGGTAGCTGCCGAGTTTCCTGAGCATCAGCGAGGCCGTCACCGTGCCCTGCTTGATCGAGGTGGCCAGCCGCAGGATTTCGTCCCAATGGGCGCGGACGTGCTTGATGTTGAGCGTGCCGCCGATCATCGGCTTGAGCGCGTCATAGGCGGCATCGCCCTTCGGGATGTAGAGCTTGGTGTCGCCCAGGTCGCGGATGCGCGGCGCGAAGCGGAAGCCCAAGAGGTGCATCAGGGCGAAGACGTGATCGGTGAAGCCCGCCGTGTCGGTGTAGTGCTCCTCGATCCGCAGGTCGGATTCGTGGTACAGCAGGCCGTCGAGCACGTAGGTTGAGTCGCGCAGGCCGACATTGACCACCTTGGTGTGGAATGGCGCGTATTGGTCGGAGATGTGGGTGTAGAAAGTCCGTCCTGGGCTGCTGCCATATTTTGGGTTGATGTGCCCCGTGCTCTTTGCCTTGCTAGCGGTTCGGAAATTCTGTCCGTCCGATGATGATGTGGTGCCATCGCCCCAGTGCCCGGCAAAGGGATGCCGAAACTGAGCGTTGACCAGTTCAGCCAACGCTGTCGAGTACGTTTCGTCGCGGGTATGCCAGGCTTGCAGCCAAGCGAGCTTCGCGTAGGTCGTGCCGGGGCAGGACTCGGCCATCTTGGTCAGGCCCAGGTTGATCGCGTCGGCCAGGATCGTGGTCAACAACAGGTTCTTGTCCTTGGCCAGATCGCCCGATTTCAAGTGCGTGAAGTGCCGGGTGAAGCCCGTCCACTCATCGACTTCGAGCAGCAGTTCGGTGATCTTGACGTGCGGCAGGACCATGGCTGTCTGGTCTATCAGCGCCTGCGCGGTGTCGGGCACCGCCGCATCCAGCGGCGTGATCTTCAAGCCCGACTCGGTGATGATGGCATCCGGCAGGTCGTTGGCTGCCGCCATGCGGTTGACGGTGGCAAGTTGTGCTTCCAGCAGCGTCAGCCGCTCATGCAGATATTGTTCGCAGTCGGTGGCCACGGCCAGCGGCAATTCGCTGGACTGCTTGAGGCTGGTGAACTTCTCGGGCGGTACCAGGTAGTCCTCGAAGTCCTTGAACTGGCGTGAACCCTGCACCCAGATGTCGCCCGAGCGCAGGGAGTTCTTCAACTCGGACAGCGCGCACAGTTCGTAGTAGCGCCGGTCGATGCCCGCGTCGGTCATCACCAGTTTCTGCCAGCGCGGCTTGATGAAGCCGGTCGGTGCATCGGCTGGCAGCTTGCGGGCGTTGTCGGTGTTCATGCCGCGCAGCACCTCAATGGCATCAAGCACGTTTTTGGCGGCGGGCGCGGCCCGCAGCTTGAGCACGGCAAGGAATTCCGGTGCATAGCGGCGCAGGGTGGCGTAGCTCTCGCCGATGCGATGCAGGAAATCGAAGTCATCGGGTTGCGCGAGCTTCTGCGCCTCGGTGACGCTCTCGGCAAAGGAATCCCAGGACATGACGGCCTCGATGGCGGCAAACGCATCGCGGCCTGATTGCTTGGCGTCGATCAGCGCCTGACCGATGCGCCCGTACAGACGTACCTTGGCGTTGATGGCCTTGCCTGACGCCTGGAACTGCTGCTGATGCTTATTCTTGGCAGCGTTAAACAGCTTACCCAGGATGCGGTCGTGCAGGTCGATGATTTCGTCGGTGACGGTGGCCATGCCCTCGGTGGCCAGCGCCACGAGAGTGGCGTAGCGCCGTTGCGGCTCGAATTTGGCCAGGTCGGCGGGTGTCATCTGGCCGCCCTCGCGGGCAATCTTGAGCAGGCGGTTCTGGTGAACCAGCCGCTCGATGCCGGTAGGCAGATCGAGTGCCTGCCATGCCTTGAGGCGTTCGATGTGTTCCAGCATATGCCGCGAATTTGGCTTGGCCGGAGACTGGCGCAACCAAGCCAACCAGGTCGTCTTGCCGTTGTCCCGGCGCTTGAGCAGATCGTCGAGGCGGCGGCGATGCGCGTCCGCCAGTGGTTCGGCCAAGGCGTCGTAGATGCGCCGGTTAGCACGGGTGATCGCCTCGGCACTCGCCCGCTCGACGGCGTTGAGGGCGGGCAGAATGACCGACTGCCGCCGCAGGTGCCCGATCAAGGCGCTGGCCAGCACGATGCCTTTGTCGGTTTGCATCGCCAGCTCGGTCAGCATCTGGACGGCCTGCCGGTAATGGCTCATGGTGAAGGGCCGGAAACCGAACACGGTTTGCAGCTCGCTCAGGTGCTCGCGCCGGGTCTGCTCCCGCTGGCCGTACTCGTTCCAGCTTTCGACGCCGACCTTGAGCTGGTCGGCGACCAGCTTCAACAAGGGCGGGAACGGTAGTTCATCGACGCCCAGGATGACGCCGGGAAAGCGCAGGTAACAGAGCTGCACCGCGAAGCCCAGCCGATTGGCTGGCCCGCGCCGCTGTCGGATGATCGAGAGGTCGGTATCGTTGAATGTGTAATGTCGGATCAGGTCGTCCTTGGAGTCCGGCAACGCCAGCAGGCTTTCCCGCTCGGCGGCGGACAGGATGGAACGACGTGGCATATTTACTGATCCGTTCTCAAGTATTGATACAGGGTTTCGCGACTGATTCCGAATTCACGAGCAAGCTTGGTCTTTTGCTCGCCAGCCTCGACACGTTGGCGCAGTTCGGCAATACGCTCAGACGACAGGGATTTCTTCCTGCCACGGTAAGCCCCGCGTTGCTTGGCGAGCGCAATACCCTCGCGCTGACGCTCGCGGATCAGGGCGCGCTCGAACTCGGCGAACGCGCCCATCACCGAGAGCATCAGGTTCGCCATCGGAGAGTCTTCGCCAGTAAAACTGAGGTGTTCCTTGACGAATTCGATATGCACGCCGCGTTGTGTCAGCGTTTGCACGATCCGGCGCAAATCATCGAGATTGCGCGCCAGGCGATCCATGCTATGCACCACCACGGTGTCGCCGGTGCGGGCGAAGCTTATCAGCGCTTCCAGTTGCGGACGCTTGACATCCTTGCCGGATGCCTTGTCGCTAAAAGCGCGATCAACCTTGACGCCTTCCAGTTGCCGTTCCGGGTTCTGGTCGAAGGTGCTGACCCTGATATACCCAATGCGCTGTCCAGTCATGGAATTCCCTGCAAAATGTCAGGGAAGACTCTATGACCTTCAACGAGATATGTCAATAAATTCAAAATTCAATCCTATCCTGACGCAATTTACACATGGCATCTGACATCAGGTTAGGGTATGCCTCAACCTGACGGCGGCGAATCACAAGCGTCCGGTTTGACGCTGGTTTCGGTCGCAGTGCTGGCCCGCGCCTGGAAGCGCTGATAGCACTCCAGCCCGCAGAAATGCTCCACGTACTCGGCCCCTTCCGGCGTGAAGGCGGCATCGAGCGGGATTTCCTTGCAGCACACGCAGCAACTGGTGCTCGGTTCATTGGCGTTCATGGTGGTGTTCCTCCATTGGTTGACGAAGCCGACGAAGGCCGCCGCCGGCATCGGCCTGGCGAACAGGAAACCCTGCACCGTGTCGCAACCCGCCTGCCGCAACCACGCAAGGCAGTCGGGTGTTTCCACACCCTCGGCTACCACCTCCATGCCCAGCCCGTGCGCGAGCTGGATCACCGCCCGCACGATAGTTTGGTCACGGGCATCATCCGGGAGCCTGGCGACAAAGGATTGGTCGATTTTCAATGTGGTGATGGGGCAGCATTTCAGATGTTGCAGGCAGGAATAGCCGGTGCCGAAGTCGTCGGCGGCGAAGCGCACGCCGATGGCGCGCAAGGCGTCGAAACTGGCGAACAGGGCTGGATTGCCGAATGCGACCGATTCGGTCAGTTCGATCTCCAGAAGCTCGGCGGGCAGGGCCATATCGGCCAGCACCCGCTTTACCTCGTCGTCGAACGTTGGCCCAACCTGGCTGGCGGACACATTGACGGCAAGACGGAACGGTTGCCATGCCGGTCCTTGCCACTTGTGCATCTGGCGACAGGCCTCGCCCAGCACCCACGCGCCTATTTCCGGCATCAGGCCGAACGACTCGGCCAGCGGCAGGAACTGGCCGGGCGGCAACAGGCCAAGCCTCGGATGCCGCCAGCGCATCAACGCTTCCGCGCCAGCGATCCGGTGATCGCGCAGATCGACCAGCGGCTGGTAATGCAGGTCAAGCTGTCCGCGCGCCGCCGCCTGCGCCAACTCGGCCGCCGTCCATCCGGCGGGCTGCGAACTCGTCATGATCCGCCCCGGAAGGCGCGCAGCAGCCGCGTTACGGCCAGAACGAACAAGCCGGTCAGCGCGAGCGCGGCAACACCCCAATGCTCGCCAAGGAAGGCACCGGCGGTCGTCCCGGCCAGCACGGCGGCGAGAATCGGCAGATGGCAGGGGCAGGTCAACACGGCCAGCGCACCCCACAGGTAGCCGGAAACGGGTTGGCGCGTCTCGGGCGGCAGTTTGTCAGGGGCGTTCACGGCAATGCCTCCTCGTGCGCCCGCTCGGCTGGCATGGAGGCCAGTTGCGCGTCCAGATGGGCCAACGCCGCGCGCCGCCGCTCGACCAACTGGCGCAGCACGGCAAGCTGCGCTGCGGCTTGTGCGCCGTCCGCTGCGTCGAGCGCACGGCACAGCCGCGCCAGGGCATCCAGGCCGATACCCGCCTCGAAGGCCGCGCGCACGAAGCACAGCCGTTGCAAGGCCGCATCGTCGAACACGCCGTAGCCGCCCGTGGTGCAGGCCACCGGCCGTAACAAGCCGCGCACCAGGTAGTCGCGCACGATATGTACGCTCACCCCAGCGTTATGGGCCAGTTGCGATACCGTGTAGGCGCTCATCGCACACCTCCTTGTCCTCACCCGGCGCAGCAGGAAAGCTGCTTCACATCCTTGTTGAAGGTCTGCGCCGCGAGCTTCAACCCTTCGACCATCGTCAGGTAGGGGAACAACTGGTCGGCCAGTTCCTGCACCGTCATCCGGTTGCGAATCGCCAGTGCGGCCGTCTGGATCAGTTCGCCCGCTTCCGGGGCCACTGCCTGCACGCCGATCAGTCGTCCGCTGCCTTCTTCAACCACCAGTTTGATGAAGCCGCGCGTGTCGAAGTTGGCGAGCGCGCGCGGCACGTTGTCCAGCGTTAGCGTGCGACTATCAGTTTTGATGCCGTCATGGTGCGCTTCCGCCTCGCTGTAGCCTACGGTCGCCACTTGCGGGTCGGTGAACACCACGGCCGGCATCGCGGTCAGGTTCAGGGCCGCGTCACCGCCGGTCATGTTGATCGCGGCGCGAGTGCCGGCCGCTGCCGCCACATAGACGAACTGCGGCTGGTCGGTGCAGTCGCCTGCGGCGTAGATGTGTTCCACGCTTGTACGCATGCCGGGGTCGATGACGATAGCGCCTTGCGGGGTGAGCGTGACGCCCGTCGCATCCAGTGCCAGCTTGCGTGTGTTGGGCGCGCGGCCGGTGGCGACCAGCAGCTTGTCGGCGCGCAGTTCGCCGTGCGCCGTGGTGAGCACGAATTCGCCGTCCCCTTCACCATTGATATACGCGACCTGGCTGGCCTGGGTGTGTTCCCTCACCTCGATGCCCTCCATGCGGAATGCGGCCGTGACGGCTTCGCCTATAGCTGGGTCTTCGCGGAAGAACAGCGTGCTGCGAGCCAGGATCGTCACCTTCGCTCCGAGTCGGGCGAACGCCTGCGCCAGCTCCAGCGCCACCACTGATGAGCCAATCACGGCCAGGCGCTTAGGAATCGTCTCGCTGACCAGCGCTTCAGTGGAAGTCCAGTACGGAGTGTCTTTCAGGCCGGGAATCGGCGGCACGGCCGGGCTCGCGCCGGTGGCGATCAGGCAGCGGTCGAATGCCACCACGCGCTCGCCGCCGTCGTTGAGTTGCACGATCAGGTTGCGATTGTCCTTAAAGCGGGCGGAGCCGTGCAGCACAGTGATCGCCGGATTGCCCTCCAAGATGCCTTCGTACTTGGCGTGGCGCAGTTCATCGACGCGGGCCTGCTGCTGGGCCAGCAGCGCCGTGCGCTGGATGGTCGGCGTGGTAGCGGCGATGCCGCCATCGAACGGGCTTTCCCGGCGCAGATGGGCGATATGGGCGGCGCGGATCATGATCTTGGACGGCACACAACCGACATTGACGCAGGTGCCGCCGATGGTGCCGCGCTCGATCAGCGTGACACGTGCGCCTTGCTCGACGGCCTTCAGCGCCGCTGCCATCGCGGCCCCGCCGCTGCCGATGACGGCGATATGCAATGCGCCGCTGCTACCCGTCTTGTCGTTTCTGCCCAGCAGATCGCGCATCTTGTCGAGCAATCCGCCCGGCGTCGAAACTGAGGGGGCATCGGCCAGCGTGGCCCGATAACCGAGTCCAGCTACAGCGGCCGTCAGCGCGTCGGGTGACGTGCCGACCTCAATGGCGAGCTTGGCGCTGCCCTTGGCGTAGGAGACATCCGCTGATTGCACGCCGGGCACTTTCTCCAGGGCGTCCTTGACATGCACTGCGCACGAGTCGCAAGTCATGCCGGTGATTTTGAGAGTGCTCATACCATCGTTCCTTATTCGTGTGGGCCGCCGTGTCGCACGGTCAGCCGTCTTTCACAAGCGCTTGGCGGGGAGTTCGCAGCCGTCCGGTCCGCAACGGCGATGCGCCGGCGACACGAAGTCCCAGATCGACACCCCAATCATCAAGGCCAGGCCGACGTACATCAGGTTCGCCGTCCACCAGTTGCCGAGCAGCCAGACCGTGGCCGCAAACACGATGGCCGGGCCGATCATGCCGAGCAGACTGCGCAGCCATTGCCGATGACTGAACCAACCCAGCGCGTTCGCCAGGAAGGCCAGCGCGGCAAACAGCGGCAGCAGGCGGCTGATGAACAGTCCCTCGTACTGGCTCAAGAAGCCCAGCCCGATGGCCGCGCCGAAGCTGGCGAGGGCTGGAAAGCAGGCGGCGCAGCCCATCGCGGAAACGACGCTGCCGAGCGCGCCGGTTTTATCGGCAATGCGTGTCATCAGTCCCATGAAGCGGCTCTCGCTGTTGTCGTTGGCTTGCTGGCTCACTGCTTGACGCTGGACGGATAGCCGGCGTCTGCGGTGGCCTTGGTCAGCTTCTGTACGCTGGCCTTGGTGTCGTCAAAAGTGACGACGGCCTCGCGCTTCTCGAAGCCCACATCGACCTTGCTCACGCCTTCGACCTTGGAGAGCGCTTTCTTGACTGTGATCGGGCAGGCGGCGCAAGTCATGCCGGGAACCGCTAGCGTGACGGTCTGGGTAGCGGCCCACACCGGGGCAACAGCGGCGGCGAGGGCAAGGGAGGCAAACAGTTTCTTCATGATGAACTCCTGGTTAATAGAAAAATGGAACGACATAGGGAAATCCAAGCGCGACCAGGACCAGCACGGCCACGATCCAGAAAATCAGCTTGTAGGTGGCGCGCACCTGCGGAATCGCGCAGACCTCACCTGGCTTGCATGCCTGCACGGGCCGGTAAATCCGCTTCCAGGCGAAGAACAGCGCCACTAGCGCCGCGCCGATGAACAACGGTCGATAGGGTTCCAGCACCGTCAGGTTGCCGATCCAAGCACCGGAGAAGCCCAGGGCGACCAGTACTAGCGGCCCCAGGCAGCAGGTCGATGCAAGAATGGCGGCCAGCCCGCCGGCGAAGAGCGCACCGCGCCCGTTTTGTGGTTCAGACATACGTTGGCCCTTTTGAATTTGGATTGGATAGCGTAACCTTACTTCCGTACTCATGTACGGAGTCAAGCGATATGGAAAATAATTTGGAAAACCTGACCATTGGCGTTTTTGCCAAGGCGGCCGGGGTCAACGTGGAGACAATCCGCTTCTATCAGCGCAAGGGCCTGTTGCCGGAACCGGACAAGCCTTACGGCAGCATCCGCCGCTATGGGGAGGCGGACGTGGTTCGGGTGAAATTCGTGAAATCGGCACAGCGGCTGGGGTTCAGTCTGGACGAGATTGCCGAGCTGTTGCGGCTCGACGATGGCACCCACTGCGAGGAGGCCAGCAGCCTGGCCGAACACAAGCTCAAGGACGTGCGCGAGAAGATGGCCGACTTGGCGCGCATGGAAACCGTGCTGTCTGAACTCGTGTGCGCCTGCCATGCACGAAAGGGGAATGTTTCCTGCCCGTTGATCGCGTCACTACAGGGCGAAGCAGGCCTGGCAAGGTCAGCTATGCCTTAGCGTGCTTTATTTTCCGTTTTCTGAGGTGCCCCCTAACCGCAATGAATCCTCAACGTTCAGGCATGACCTGGAACCTGCTGCTGCTAACCTGGCTGGTCGCACTGGTATCGACCCTATCCGCGCTGTTCATTGGCGAGGTGATGGGCCAGGCACCCTGTGTTTTGTGCTGGTTCCAGCGCGCCTTTATGTTTCCGCTGGCGGTGATCCTGGCCATCGCCTGCTACCGCTCGGATTTCACAGTCTGGCGTTACGCCCTACCGCTGACCGCTATCGGTGCGGCGCTGGCATTTGTTCACACGCTGCTCTATGCAGGGCTGATTCCACAGCCGATCCAGCCCTGCACGGCCACCGGTCCATCCTGCTCGGGCGCCGGAATGACACTCTTCGGCGTGGTGCCCCTGCCGGCACTCGCCTTGTTCGCCTTTATCCTGATCGCCATCCTGCTCATTCTCATCCGTCGGAGAACAACTTCATGAATCGCCGTTCCGTGGTCCTGATCACCAGTGCCGTGATCCTGGCCGTTTTTGCCGCCGCCGCATTCTTCTATTCCCCCTCGCAGTCACCTCAACAGGCCCAAGCTCCCGGTTCGACAGCCCAAGAGACCGCGACACAACCCAAACAGAACGGTGGCCAACTGGTTCGCTTCCACTCGCCGGTGTTCGGCCCAACGCAAGCGCCAGTAACCATTGTCGAGTTCTTCGATCCTTCATGCGAGGCATGCCGCGCCTTCCATCCCTATGTGAAGCAGATCCTCGCCGAGAACCCGGAAGATGTACGTCTGGTGCTGCGCTATGTACTGTTTCATCAAGGTTCGGAAGAAGTGGCGCGGATGCTTGAGGCGGCGCGCAAGCAAAATCTCCATGAACAAGTGCTGGAGGCTGTGCTGGAGACCCAGCCCGGTTGGCACGACGACCCCAAGGTAACGCAGGCATGGGCTGCTGCCGAGCGCGTCGGTTTGAACTTGGAGCAGGCCCGCCAGGACATGCATACGCCTAGCGTCAACGCCGTGCTTGAAACGGACATGCAGGACGTCAAGGCCGTTGGGATTCGTGGCACCCCGACCTTTTTTGTAAATGGTCGTGCGCTCAGCGAGTTCGGCCCGGAGCCGCTGCGCCGATTAGTGAGCAGCGAAGTGGCCAAGGCACGGGAATGACACTATGAGCGCGCTGGAGAACCGCGTGCCACCGCTGCTCGTAGCGGGCCTGATCGCTCTGCTGATGGGGTTGTCGGGACCCAGATTGCCGAGCATCGAACTGACATGGACCGCGCGTCTGACCGTCGCTTTGCCGGTACTGTTCCTGGGGCTCGGCGTGTGTTTCGCCGGCGTACTGTCGTTTCGCCGCGCACGTACTACTGTCAATCCATTGCAGCCGCAGCAGGCTTCGGCATTGGTGGAGGCTGGCATCTACCATTACAGCCGCAACCCCATGTACTTAGGCTTCGCCATTACTCTGGCGGCTTGGGCGCTGGCCTTGGCCTCGCCTCTAACCCTGCTGGGCGTGGTTGCTTTCGTGCTGTACATGAACCGTTTCCAGATCGCAGCTGAAGAGTGGGCGCTGGAAGCTGCGCCTGGCGCCCGCAACGCGCGAATCGATTAGCCAGTCGCTCGAAGCGACAGGCGGTTGATGTTTGACGAGCGAGACGTGGCGGTTGTCCGCTGTCTTGCTGGCTGAATACGGAGCAGCTCCCAGCTTACGGCGCACCTTGTCGAGTTCAGAAAGTTCACTTTGCTACTCTGGTCAGCCCGTCGAATGGGTTGATGGGTGTGAGTTGAGCGGAGCAAGAAAGCATGAGCTACAGGGTTGATCTTGGCTTAGGAGGCGAGAGCATTGGGTGATAAGTGCGCTCTACCGTCCGACTTAACCTCGGGAATGCGCTACAAGACGTTTCTGACAAGGGTGATGGCTTTACTAGCCGGAGGCGCCATGCCGCTTGCCTTTGCCCCTGTGGGCTGGGCATGGATTGCGGTGATGGCTCTTGCCGCATTGTTTGTCCTGGTCGCGCAATCTTCAAGGCGTCAGGCGCTATGGTCGGCCTACATATTTGGCCTTGGTTACTTCGGCGTAGGTGTCTCCTGGGTCTACATCAGCATCAGCCAGTACGGCAATGGCCCCGTGGTGGCAGTGTTAGCCACAACGGCCTTTGTCTCGCTGCTAGCTCTCTTCCCATGGGGCGTCGCGTATCTCGTACGCCGCCTGCACCCTGAGATCGATGCGACGGCGCTCTGGCTAGGGCTACCAGCGGCATGGGTGTTGAGTGAATGGATGCGCACCTGGTTCTTAACCGGCTTTCCTTGGCTTTTTATCGGCTACAGCCAGACCGACACCACACTTGCCACTATCGCTCCTGTCTTTGGTGTGCTTGGCGTGAGTTTTCTGGTGGCCTTGCTCGCTGGCGGGCTTGCGTGGGTTATCTTGGGCTTAAGCCTGCACCGTGCGACGGTAGCCGGTGCCGTGTTAATCGCTACTCTCGCCAGCTTGCAGATTCTGGATCGTGAGTGGACGCAGCCAGCCGCTGGCCCTATCAATATTGCCCTCTTGCAGGGAAACATCACGCAAGACAAAAAATGGGACCCGGATTCCCGGGAAATCACGCTTGACCGCTATCAGACGCTTACGAAGCAGCATCTCGGGGCCGACATCGTGATTTGGCCAGAAGCGGCAATCCCGATGTGGCATGACCAGGCTAGAGAATATCTTGCTGAGCTCGAGGTGTTAGCCGATCAGGCCGGCACCTCGTTAATGATTGGCGTCCCTATACGCGAGACGGACGGTCGCACCTACAACGCGGTGATAAGCCTCTCAGATCCCGCAGGGTACTACTACAAACGCCACCTGGTGCCATTCGGTGAATATGTTCCGCTCCGGAACTTCTTGGGTTCGGCCCTCGACGTGCTCGGGGCGCCTATGTCCGATTTCACACCAGGACGGGAAGCGCACGTCCTTAACGCAGCGGGTGTGCCCGTCGGAGCACTCATCTGCTACGAGGCGGTCTTTGGTGCTGAAGTCACGGAACTTCTGCCCGAAGCGCAGTTACTGGTGAATGTCAGCAACGATGCTTGGTTCGGCAGCTCAATCGGCCCTCTCCAGCACTTCCAGATGGTCCGCATGCGTGCCATCGAAACCGGACGTGACCTACTGCGAGCCACGAACACGGGCATCACAGCAACTGTCAGCTATGAGGGAAAGGTCCTTACACGCGCTCCTCAATTCCGCGTAGCCACCCTCAGCGCCGAAGTGACCCCCCGAACTGGCGCGACCCCTTATGTGCGCTGGCGGGATTGGCCTATCCTTGGCGTGATCGCACTCGGACTCGGTTTGCTCCTGCTTCGTCGAATTCGGCAGTATCATCGGTTGGATACATAACGCTTGCCATTCTCACAGCGAGCAGACTCTGTATCGGGTGAGAAGGAAGGGATTTGTCTACATATGGCATTGGCTCGCAGGAAAAAGCTCCAAAGCCGGGCTGGAGAAACATGAGCTGGCTGCCGGCATCCTGGCTGTGATCAACGGCCACCTGGGTGACCACGGCCTGTCGCTGCGCCAAGGCACTATCGTCGATGCCACACTGATCAACGCGCCGAGTTCAACCAAGAACAAGGACGGCAAGCGCGACCCGGAGATGCACCAGACCAAGAAAGGCCAGCAATACTACTTCGGCATGAAGGCGCACATCGGCGTGGATGACGAATCGGGCTTGGTGCACAGCGTGGTGGGCACGGCGGCCAACGTGGCGGATGTCACCCAGGTCGATAAGCTGCTGCACGGCGACGAGAATGTGGTTTGCGCCGACGCTGGTTACACCGGCGTTGAGAAGCGTCCCGAGCATGAGGGGCGTCAGGTGATCTGGCAGGTTGCGGCACGCCGCATCACCTACAAGAAGCTCGATAAGCGCAGCGCGCTATACAAAGCCAAGCGCAAGATCGAGAAGGCCAAAGCCCCAAGTACGCGCCAAGGTCGAGCACCCGTTCCGCGTGATCAAGCGGCAGTTTGGCTATACCAAGGTGCGCTTCCGCGGGCTGGTGAAGAACACCGCTCAGTTGGTCACGCTGTTCGCGCTGTCGAATCTGTGGAAGGCGCGCCGACGGTTACTGACCAACGCGGGAGAGGTGCGCCTGTAATGCGGGGAATGGCCGCCGCGAGGTGCTCGCGGCGGCTAAAAACACAGAAATGAGCGGTGATCTGATCATTTTTGGTCGATTTTCCGCTTTCAAAATCGGCGGAAGCTGAAGTCAGCCAGAAATACATGGCTACTTCAGACCATCCCTAGGGGATTGTTTATAGGCCATTACTTATTCTTGAGAGGACCAGTAGGCTCGGTGCGTGCAGCTGCTCATTGAGCGATTGTGGGCCTCAGCGTGAACAGACTTATATTTAGTTGTTGGCTAGTCGTATGAAAATGGTAAGCCGCTAGGTTTTTAGCATACCCAGAGTGGCACTAACCAAGCATCTGCCTCGCCTGTGTAAAATTCTTTAATGTCATCTCAGCTCTTCGCGATGCCTGAAGCCGATGCGATAATCGTTACCGATAGCTGACGTTTGCCAATAACTCAAAGGACGGGGTCTATATGGAGAAGAGATATGAGCACTCAAAAAATCTGCTATTTAAGTATGCAAGCAGCCAATGGCGGGGTCAGACCGGACGTTCCGGCCAGGAAGGGTGGGAAGGGGCTGGGAATAGCTGAGTGATGGATCAAATTCCCTCTTTACTCATCGCCGGCCAGCTCTTAATGGCGATAGTGGCAGGTTTGCTGCTCAACCTGACGCCCTGCGTTTTGCCTGCAATTCCCATTAAGGTCCGGACCATCTTACGAGAGGCGGGCAGCCAACGATCGCACCGCGTGCTGGCGGCATTGGCGTTCACCGCAGGAACGCTCGCGTTTTTCCTGACGTTGGGCGGACTGACCGCACTTCTGCAGTGGAGCTGGGGCACTTTGTTTCAGTCTGCGGTGTTCGTTGGTGTCCTTGTTGCCTTGATGGTCGGGTTTGCGGTGGTCACCTGGCTGGATTTGCCCATCCCGATCCCGGCGTTCGCCGCCTCGGTCCATGGCCGGCGCTACTTTGAAGCATTCGTATCTGGGTTATTGAGTGCGGTTTTGGCCGCACCCTGCGCCGGTCCTTTCCTTGGTGGAGTCCTAGCCTTTGCCGTTACCCAGCCGACGCCGGTAAGTATGGGGATATTCGGCAGTATCGGGCTGGGGTTGTCGCTGCCCTACGCAGCATTGATGCTCAAACCCGATTGGCTGAGCCGGTTGCCCAAGGCGGGGCCCTGGACCCTGGTCATTAGAGAAGTGCTCGCGTTGGTCTTGCTGGCCGCAGCCGTCTTTTTCAGCGCGAGCCTGGTGCCCAAAGCGGTTTATACCTGGCTATGGTGGTCTTGGCTGGCCCTGGTGCTGGCCTGGGGTGCCCGCCGTTTCGTCCAGGGTAATGGTACCGTGCGTGTGATCACCACAACGGCGGCAGGCCTTGCCCTTGCGATGACTGTGGAATTCGCATCCCCGCTGGGCAACAGCGAAGACGAACTCGTCTGGCAACCCTACTCCGCAAAACTACTGACGGAGACAAAAGCCCAGGGCACACCCTATTTGCTGGAGTTCACCGCCGACTGGTGCATCAACTGCAAGATACTTGAGCGCACGGTCTACCAGGAGGCCGCTGTGGCCGAAGCCGTGCGGCGCACCAAGATGGTGCCCATACAAGTTGACGTGACAGCGAGCAACCCAGAAAAAGATGCGCTATTAACTGCGACCGGCGGGCAGGCCTTACCCTTCGCAGTGGTTGTTGACCGTGACGACACCGTTATCGCCCGTTTCACGGGGCTTTTTGACACCGACAGCTTGGTCGAAGCTATCAATCGCACCGGAAACCCACAACCTTAGATACTGGAGACCCAATCATGGTGATTCGACAAAAAGGATTGCTAGCTGGAGTAGTGGTTTTTGCGATCGCGATCGCTGCGTTCATGTTGATCGACACCAACGGAAACAACCTCGACGCTGCCCAGACTGAACGTGCCGGTCTTGAAGTCCCGGTGCCGACCCGAGCAGGGTTGGCAAATTCCGCTGATAAGGTCCGCCTCACTGTTGCGGGAGGCGCCGCAGCAATGGCGGGAAAGACGGGTGATTTCGTTTTAACACTGAACATTCAACCGGGCTGGCATGTGAATGCAAATCCGGCCTCCATGGAATTCCTGATTCCCACCGTCGTCAGCTCTTCAGTCAACGGCCAGGCGCTTATAATCCCGACGCAGTACCCGCGCGGCCGGGTCAGTGACATTGTGCTGAGTGACACCGCCCTAGAGGTGTATGACGACGGTGCAAGTATTCGGCTGCGGCCCGACGAAAAACAGACCGCCGTGCTGGAAAAGGCAGGCAGGCTCGAAATGATTGTACGGGTGCAGGCCTGCAGTGACGAGGGCATTTGTCTGGCACCGACTGACCTGCCCGTTGCGCTGAATCTGGACGATACCAAGCGACAATAAGTCAGAACGGCCCTCGGAAATGACTCAATTGGGGAATGACTGTGAACAGCTTATTCTGAGTATTCCCCGATTGCCGTGGTTGCGCTGGGCAGCTCAACGCCATGCCCCACCGTTCATATCTTGAGATGGGCGAGACTCGCTTCGTTAAACACCAAACTTACATTGTGATTCGCGCATTCCGCATGACGAAGTGGCTTCGGGGCAGTGCCGGCAATCGGTCCCAGGTGATTGATAGATCCTGTTCGGGAACCTCATATTGGAGCGAGCGAGCCAGGAAGCGAACAGCAACGCTCATCAATGCGACGGCGACGCCTTCACCTGGACAGCGATGGTTAACATGCGGGTCGCCTGGTCCTTGTGGGATGAAGCAGTATGGCGACGGAGAGTTGGATCGAAAGCGCTCAGGCTTGAAACGATCTGCCTCCTCCCAGAGCTGGGAATCGTGATTGGTTCCGTATAAGTCCAGCAGGACTAAGGTGCCCCTGCCAAAGGCAAATCCTTCCCATAGAAAATCTTCTTTCACGCGAGCGCTGATCGCTGGGAAGAAGGGGTAGAAACGCCGCACTTCCTGCACAAAGCAACCTATATCTCTTTCATCTCCCGACTGCAGGTTTCTCAGACAGAACGGGTGCTTGTGCAGCGCTAGCGCTGCAAAGGTTATGAATACAGAGACGGCTACCGTCGGCCGCAGCAGATTTAGTAGTTCCACTGATGCGGTATGTAGATCCAACGGCTGTCCGTGCTGGTCCTTGTAATGGGCGATGCGTTCGAGAGGCGATTGCTCGGGTGTAGGGGGAGCGGCGCGAGTGGACTCGACAAGTTCTGCCGCCCATTGCTCCAATCGGCGACGTGCCTTCCGTGCCTGCCAGTGCTGCAGACCGATCGCGCCGGCGTGCTCATAGAGAGCTGCAAGATCTTGAGTCCATTGTTGAACATCTCTTTCAGCGATTGGAGCACCGGCCCAGTCGCATACGGTGCGGCATAGAATTTCGCGAGCAATCTCGTAGAGGACGATTGACTCACCGGGACGCCAAGTTCGCGCATACTCCCTCCAACGAACCTCGCTCAACTCTGCTAGTTCCTGCACGTTCGCGGGTGTGAGCACTCCCATGAAGAGGGCCTTTCGGTGACGATGCGCATCACCGTCCAAACCTTGGACACCGTCTTGTCCGAATAAGGTTTTTTGCAGTCGCTTGGGCGCAGCGTTCTGGCGAACGAATCGGTCAGGGTCGCAAATCAAGCGAGCAGCTTCGGCACCTGTTAGGCACAGAGTTTTCTGTAACATCAAGCGAGTTTGAAACACCGGCGATTGATGAAACTGACTGCGCGCAAAGATAAATCGGTAGGGATCTCGCAAGAAGGCCCAAGTACTGTCCAATCCGGTGTCACGCGGTATGTTTGGCATCGCTTGTACTCCCGTTGAGACTCCACCCGTTCTAGCTACGTATTGCGGCTTTCATCCTGTTCTAAAGAATTGTGACCGGCCGGGTAAGCAGATGTTGGACGAAGAGGATCAATAAATTGCCCGAAATAATTTCTGGGGTAGTCCTTTTCATGCAGCCCAACCTCAGCTTTGCCCAGCTTCCCGGCACTGTCATAGAAGGTTCCGAATAGCCGATCCCACACGGTTGAAAACTCACCGAAGTTGACCTGGGCGTCTTCGAAGTCGCGCTTATGGTGCCAACGATGGACCTCAGCAACCCCTAGCACATGCCGCAGCCAACCCACGCTGTAGTCCAGGTTCGAATGCTGAAAGGCCAGATGGACGGTTAGGATCCCAAACCACGTTGCGACTACGGCAGACGGAGCTCCAGATATGAGCAAAACCACCAGCCCCGGCCCGGCCATCAACGCCGCATGCAGAGGATGTCGACGTTCTCCGTTCATCCAGTAGAGCCGCTCAGCGCTGTGATGGATCATGTGAAAGCGCCACAGCCAATGCACCCGGTGGCTGATGCGGTGCATCACATACAGGCTCAAGTCGAGCACGGCGGCGACTAGTAGCAATTGCAGCCACAATGGGCTCTCGATCGGAAAGAGCCGAACCGAAGCCGGTACCGCATCGCCTAACTTAGCCAGAAATTCTGCAGTAAATTGAATGACAGACAGGTTCACCAGCATGTGCAGCAGATCCGTCAGGGTGTCCTGATGATCTTCCAGCCAGGCTCGCCGAAAAGGCTGGATGCGCTCCAAGCCAGCAATGAGTAGCAGCCCCGCCGCGGCGACTATGGGTGTGGTGGGCCAATACGGTATACCTGCATACAGCGCCCAAATCATGAAGGAGGCACAGCCGCCAAACACAAGTGGATAGCTCAGCCACCGTATGGCGAATCGCAAGGGAATAGACATCGCTCAGCTCCTGAGTAGGGAGCCATGACTGTATGTGGGAAGGTCCGCTTTCGGCTTGAACGAAAGAGCTACGACCCCTGAAGATCGACTTCAGCCAGGGCGGAGGAAGGATCGATGCCCAGCAGTGCCCGGAATGTCCGGGAGAAATGTGCCGAGTCAGAAAAGCCCGCCTCATGGGCCGCTTCAGTGAGTAGACCCCCTTTGGCTAGGTGCTGTAGGGCTTGTGTGAGACGTAACCATTTCGCATAGCTGCGCAGCGGCAAGCCTGTCTGTTCCACGAACCAATGGGAAAACCGTGTAAGGGATAAATGCACCAACGCGGCCATTTCTTCGCGCCTCATTTGGCCTCTATGCAGCGCTTCAATCACCTTTGTCAAGCGAGGATCTGGAATCGGTGGATCGGGTAGCCGCAGTGCCTGGCGCACCCCCGTCCTAACCTGGAGAGCGGTATGTCCTGTCTCGCGCAGCATATCGATAATCGCTACTACGTCCGCCGGGGCGATCACGACTACCCTTGCTTCTTCGGTACCCCGCATAGTTGGGGCTTCATCGGATAGTGCATCCAGATAGATCGACAGCACTCGACCAGCACTGATCCGGTGTTTCAGGCCCGCGGCGATGAAGATGGCAGCCCCTGTTTGAATGCCCAACGGGGTTTCAACCGATACAGGTGAATCGAGGCCCACTGAAATCTGATGCGCCTGATGGTGGTGCCACTCCTGGTGGCCGGCACGGCCATGAAAGATGCCGATGCCGGGCCCTATCCAGGCCTGGCCTGCCCAGCGTACGGTATCCGTTGAGAGCGAGCCTTTCATTCGTTGACTCGGCCGGCTTCCGCATTTGGGCTTAGCAAACTGCTCAGGATCAACATGGCGGCGCCACCGACGATAGCAATATCCGCCAGGTTAAACGCAGGCCAATGCCAGGACAGCCAGTAAAAATCCAGGTAGTCGATTACATGGCCTCGAAATGCGCGATCAATCAGATTCCCAACTGCCCCGCCCAAGATAAGGCTATAGCCTAGGGCTTCGCTTTTGGCTCTGCGTTTACGCAATATCAGAGCCAGCACGATCGAAACGACCAAAGCTATGACAATGAAGAAGTAACGCTGCCAACCACCCGCGTCAGCCAGGAAGCTGAACGCTGCACCGGTATTCCAGAAGTGAACCAGGTTGAAGAACGGGGTGAGAGGAATCACGGTGCCGACCGGGAGCGAACCCGTAATTGCGCTTTTCAACGCTAGGTCGGCCGAGGCAATGGCTAGCGATAGCATCCACCAGAACCCAGGAGCAACAAGAGGTGATCTAGGAGACGACCTCATTGCATTTCTCCTTGGAGAAGTCGCTGCAGCTCCGGTGAAATAGGCATCGGCGCAAAAGCACTGACCCTGGCGCGCCCGCTGTTTCCGAGCGGCACCCAGATCTTCGAGAACAGCAGGGCCGCCATGATTCGCGGTACTTGGCTGAGCACCTTTCGTAAGTCGCGCAACTGCCAGCCGGCCCTCAGCATCAGCCAATGGCTCTGAGCATGAAGAATAGGCATTCGCTGGCTCAATATGTGGGCTCGCTCCAGCCAGGAGAAAGCCTCGGTTGGCGCCTCTTCATTAAGTGCTTTCCTAGCCTGGAAGAAGGCCTCATCAATGGCAATGCTGAGAGCGGTATTCATCTGGATCTCACTTACGCAGTAGATGCCCGAGTGAACACCCTATAGCTGCTATAGGGTCAAGCGCTATGGGCGATTCAAGACGACGCAAAAATGACTTTATGCCGGATTACGAAAGAGGTTTGTCGCCCCCCAGCAGGCCCGAAAGTATCCCGCAGTCCAGACTTTGTCGTTCGTTATCGCAGCAACCTCGCAACGTCACCAGCTGGTTTTCGAGAGCATGTAAGGATGCGATCTGAGCCCTTACCTGTGCGATATGTCTATCAAGGAGCTCATTGACCGCAACGCAGGGTTGCTGCGGCTGTTCCTGATAGCTCTGCAAAACACCAATTTCTTCCAGTGACATGCCAAAAGAGCGGCATCGGCGAATGAACAGCAGTTTGTCCGCATGGCCTGCTTTATAGGTTCGATAGCCATTGTCCTCGCGTTCGGGCGGTGGAAGCAGTCCCTGACGTTCATAAAAACGAATCGTCTGAGTGTCCACTCCTGTCTGCTGTGCAAGTTGACCGATGCGCATGGTCTGTCCCTTGGTAAAAAAGCCAGTATATCCAGGCTTGACCCTATAGCCACTACATGGTTTTTAATCGGTAGAATCAAGTCCTATAGGAGAGGCGAGTCATGACTTCTTGTGATAAATCCTGTGGCTGTGGCCCTGAGCCGGTAAGCACTGAAGCGGCAGCCGCGCCTTCGAATGAAGGGACTTGGGTCAGCAGTTTTTCTGTGCCCAAAATGGATTGCCCGTCAGAAGAGCGAATGATTCGGCTCGCGCTCAATGGCTTTTCTGAACTCAATTCGCTGTCCTTTGATCTGAGCAGCAGACAGGTACGCGCTTTCCATGACGGTCCGGTTGACCAGATCGCGACCAAGCTGGAATCACTTGGTTTGGGGGCAACATTGCTCGGCACTCAACCGGCCAGCCAGGAAGCAGCTTCGGCCAATAGCGCCAGTGAAGAGCTGACTGCTTCCAAGGAGGCTGGCACGCTCAAAATCCTGCTCGGTATCAATGCCACGATGTTTGTCATCGAGTTGGGCGTAGGCTTGATTGCTCAGTCGACGGGTCTGATCGCCGACTCGCTGGACATGTTTGCTGATGCTGCCGTCTATGGTCTGGCTCTCTTTGCGGTCGGTCGGGCTGCGCAGCTGCAGGTTCGCGCTGCGCACCTGGCGGGTTTTTTCCAGATCGTGTTGGCCCTTGGGGTACTTGTAGAGGTGGCTAGACGGTTCATCTATGGCAGCGAACCTGCGTCGATGCTGATGATGGGAATTGGCTTAGTTGCCCTCGTCGCAAACGTCAGCTGTCTCTTGATGATATATGGCCATCGCGAAGGCGGTGCACACATGAAAGCGAGTTGGATTTTTTCGGCCAACGATGTGCTCGCGAATATTGGCGTTATCGCCGCAGGAGCTCTGGTTGCGTGGACAGGCTCTTCCTATCCAGATTTGGTGATTGGTACGGTAGTTGGCCTCATCGTACTCAACGGTGCGCGCCGAATCCTGGCATTGAAAGCCTGACCAACCGGATCGACAGCACCCCCATTTTCCAAACAGAGACGCGTAGCTTGTGAGTGACGTTGAGACGGCTGAGATAGAACAGCTGATGGCTGGATTGGACGGCAAAATCTCCTCGCCTATGCTGCTGCGAAAACTCGGCTCCTATAGTCGGCGCAACAAGCTCTACCATGCGGCCCAGGCACTGGGCAGCGTGATCCGCACGATCTTCCTGCTCAACTGGATCGGCAGCCGCGAGTTGCGCCAGGAAGTCACCGCGAACACCAACAAGATCGAGTCCTACAACGGATTCTCCAAGTGGTTGTCCTTCGGCGGTGATGTGATTGCCGAAAACGATCCGGATGAGCAGCAGAAGCGGCTGCGCTACAACGACATGGTGGCCTCGTCCGTGATCCTGCAGAACACTGTGGACATGATGCGCATCCTGCAGAAGCTGGCCCGCGAGGGCTGGCAGTTCACCGATGAGGACGTGTCGTTCCTCAGTCCCTATCTAACCAGCAACGTCAAGCGCTTCGGCGAGTTCAGCCTCAAGCTCAACCGGCCACCGGAGCCCTGGATCAAGGACTCGGTGTTCCAACAAGCTGCCGGCTCGCTGCGGGTGATCACACCTCGCCAGCTAGATACCGAGAAAACTACATGATCAATGTTCCTCCCGCATCCTTTCGCGTTACACCGTACGGCGAAGTCGATGCGGTGGCGTTGGAAAACCTGCGCGACGGCTTCGACACCTCTCAACTGCTCCGGCTGGTTGATCGATTGGACGCCTGCTTGTTGGAACTGGGTGGAACCACCGCCATTCGCGACGAGCTGCTGAGATTGCATGCGATGGCTCTGACGATGGTTGAGAGCATCGCTCTTACGGTGCCTGCCGAGAGTGCTTGTATCTGGGCAGAAGCCGAATCTCTACAGATGGATCTTGAGGCACTGGTTTCTTGGGCGCGCTCCGCTCAGCTCATCATTGCGCCGCTGATCAAT